>DASYVT010000068.1 GCA_035936835.1 Candidatus Methylomirabilota bacterium
AAGGCAGTCCAGCTGCGGGAGAAGGATTTGGCCGCACGGGATCTACTCTCGGTGGCGAGCGGGCTGCGAGAGTCGACCCGGCGTCACGGGGCCCGGCTCTTCGTCAATGATCGGGCCGATGTCGCGCTCGCCGTGGGCGCCGACGGCGTCCAGCGCGCGGGCACCTCGCTCCCCGTGTCCGCGCTCCGCGCTATCTGCCCCCCCATCGGCCCCCCCGGCTTTCTCATCGGCGCGTCCGTCCACTCGGTGGCCGAGGCGCGGGCGGCAGAGCCCGAAGGCGCCGACTTTCTCCTCTTCGGGCCCGTGTACGACACGCCCTCCAAGCGTGAGTACGGGCCGCCGCAGGGGCTGTCAGCCCTCGAACGCGTTGCCTCCGGCGTGCGCCTGCCTGTCTTCGCCGTGGGCGGAGTGACACCCGCGCGCGTTGCCGAGGTGGTCCGGGCCGGCGCCTCGGGCGTCGCCGTCATCGCGGCCATCCTCGGGACCGCGCGCCCCGCCGATGCCGTCAAGGCGTTCCTCGACGCGCTGGGACGAGCCTGATGCCGCCATCCGTTATCGTCGTCGGCGGCGGGATCATCGGCTGCGCGACGGCCTACGATCTCGCCAAGGCCGGCTGTCGGGTGACGCTCTTCGAGCGCGCCACGCCGGGCGCCGAGGCCTCGAGCGCCGCTGCCGGCCTGCTCGCTCCCGTCGGCGAGACCAAACGCTCCGGCCCTTTCCAGAAGCTCGCGCTGGACAGCTGGGCGCGCTACCCCGACATCGCGCGCGAGCTGCGCGACGTCACGGGCGTGGACGTCGAGCACATGACGACGGGCACGCTCTACCCCATCTTCGGCCGCGAGGGGCTGGTGGAGGCGCACGAGCAGACGCGCTTCCCGCTCGCCAAGGAGATGGGGATGCGGGTCGTCGAGGGCACGGAGCTCCGCGACATGGAGCCGTGGCTCTCGCCGGAGATTCCCGCGGCGCTCTTTGTGCGCGGCGACCACTGGGTGAACAACCAGCGCCTCGTCACGGCGTATGCCACAGCGGCGGCCGGCCGGGGAGTCGAGATCCGCACCGGCGTCGAAGTGACCCAGCTCACCGCCGAGGGCAGCCGCGTGACCGGCGTGGTCGCGGCAGGGGAGCGTGTCGAGGCCGAGCGCGTCCTTCTGGCGGCCGGCGCCTGGTCGGGCCCTCTCGCCGCGTCTCTCGGCCTTCATCTGCCTATCGTGCCCGTGCGCGGCCAGATGATGGCGGTCAGCAACGTTCCGCCGCTCCTCCGTCACGCCGTTCACGGCCACCAGGGGTATCTCACGCCGCGGCCTTCCGGCGAGCTGCTGATCGGCGCCACGGTGGAGCACGTCGGCTTCGAGCGCGCCATGACGCCCGAGGGCCTGGCGCATCTGGTCAATGGCGCCATCGCGGTGCTGCCGGAGCTGCGGCGCCGGCCCGTCACGCGCACCTGGTGCGGCTTCAGGCCCGGCACACCCGACGACATGCCGGTGTTGGGCCCCTGGCCGGGCGTCGAGGGCCTCTTCATCGCGAGCGGGCACTACCGAAATGGCATCCTGCTGGCGCCGGCCACCGCCGCGCTCATGACGCAGGCGATCCTGGGCGGCGGCATCTCAGACTTGATCAAGCCCTTCCTTCCAGACCGACTACTCGACGGGCCAGACCGACTACTCGACAGGAGCCCTCATGCCCACACGCGATGACGTCAAGCGCGCCGTCTGCGAGACCATCGACCGCCAGAGCGAGAAGATCGTCAAGGTCGGCGAGACGATCAGGAAGAGCCCGGAGCTGGGCTTCAAGGAGTTCAAGACCGCGCGGCTGGTCGAGGAGACCATGCGCGAGATCGGGCTCGAGCCCAAGGGTGGGCTCGCCCTCACCGGCGTGCGTGCCGTGGCGCGCGGCAAGACGGACTGGCCGACCTTTGCCCTGCTGGGCGAGCTGGACGGGCTCGTCGTGGCAGGACACCCGGTCGCCGATCCACAGACGGGCGCGGCCCATGCGTGCGGTCACAACGCGCAAATCGCCGGGCTGCTGGGAGCCGCGATGGGGCTCATCGGGGCGAAGGCCTTCGAGCATCTGGCGGGACGCGTGGTCTTCTTCGCCGTGCCCGCCGAGGAGTATGGCGACGTCGCGTGGCGCGTCGAGCAAGCGAGGGCGGGGAAGCTCGAGTTCCTGGGAGGCAAGCCGGAGCTGCTGCGGCTCGGCCACTTCGACGACGTGGACATGGCCATGATGATCCACACAACGCCGGTGAAGGAGGTCAAGAAGGCCGGCATCGCCGCCTCGAACAACGGCTGCATCGTCAAGACCGTGCGCTATATCGGCCGCGCCTCTCACGCCGGCGGTGCGCCCCACCTCGGGATCAACGCGCTCTACGCCGCGCAGATCGGCCTCGCGGCCATCAACGCGATCCGCGAGACCTTCAGAGACGAGGACTCGATCCGCGTCCATCCGATCATCATCCACGGCGGCAGCCAGGTGAACGTGATTCCGGCCGACGTGCGCATCGAGACGTACGTGCGCGGCAAGACCGTCGAGGCGATCCTGGACGCCAACGTGCGCGTGGACCGCGCGCTCAAGGCGGGCGCGCTCGCGCTGGGCGCCCAGGTCGAGATCGAGACCTTGCCCGGATATCTCCCGCTCTTCAACCACGCCGGGATGGCGCAACACTTCAAGACCAATGCGGCGGCGCTCCTGGGCGCCGATCAGGTGACCGAGACGGGGCACCGCAGTGGCTCCACCGACATGGGCGACATCTCGCACGTGATACCGACGCTGCATCCATACATGGGTGGCGCCTCCGGCAGCGGTCACGGCGCCGACTTCGCGATCGCGGATCCGAAGCTCGCCTACATCGAGCCAGCGAAGCAGCTCGCCCTCATGGCCGTGGACATGCTGTGGGACGACGCCAAGGCGGCCAAGGAGATCATCCGCGAGTTCAAGCCGCGCATGACCAAGGAGGCCTACCTGACCTTCCAGCGCGGCATCGCCAAGACCGAGCTCTTCGACGGCGCGAAGTAGGGAATGGACCGGATCTTCGCCGAATGACACGCGGCCCCGTGGGCAACCATGCTGTCCCTGACCCCCTGACTGCGCGGTTCCGCATAACACGGTCCTCGCCTACTCACCGGCGTGGTCTCGGTGTCGGTATGTGGAGGCCATTTCCGTCGGAAAACCCACATGCCCTGTGGCTCTTATACCTCAGCACGCGCTGGGTGACCGCCTCTCCATGGTTCTGTCCAACTAGCGTTCGGCTGTAATGACTCTTGAGGGGGCGAGCATGATCTGGACGGCTTGGAATAACGGAATCCACCGGAGGTCAGGCGCTGGCTACGGCTTCAAGGTACCTGCGGAGGACCGCGACCGTTACTTCAGGCGGGATTGGCACACCGTAACGGTGGAGGTGCAGGAGGGTAGGGGTGTCTTGGCGGTTGAGGTGAACGTCGCCAAGGACTCGTTTTGGGGTGCCGAGTGCCGCGAGCTGATCGACGAGAAGATTGGCCGGTGGCTGCGCGGCTCCGGATATGCCCCGTGGCCCCGCGGAGCTCCGCCGCGGTTCGAGGTCGAGGCCGCCGGAGATCGACGATTCATCGTGAAGCGGCGAGTCACGCCGAACAAGCCGCTTCAGGGGACCGGCGCCGTCCGCCGCTGAGCGACTGGAGGATGTGGACCTCCTGGCTTGGGCGCACCGGCTGGTCGAGGTCCGGGGCCGCTTCGGTGCCGACGTAGATGCGCATGTGAGGGCGGACGCGGTCCTGCTCGTCCACGATGCGGCGGCGGATGCCGGGAAAACGGCGGTCCAGATCGGCCAGCATCTCGGCGACGGTGGCGCCTGTGCCCTCGACCTCGCCGCGCCCGCCCGTGTAGGAGTAAAGGGGCGAGGCGATAAAGACGCGCATCAGCCGAGCGAGGCGGCCTGGACGGTGTAGATCTCGGGCAGGTGGCGGGCCAAGCAGCGCCAGCGCTTCCCTTCGTCCGTGCTCATCCAGATCTCGCCGCTCGTAGTCCCGAAGTAGAGCCCGAGCGGCTCGCCACCGTCGTCGTCGAAGGCCTGGCGCTTGATGGTGAGCCAGGCGTCGCGCATCGGCAGGCCGGCGTCCTGGCGCTCCCAGCTCTTGCCCGCGTTCCGCGAGCGGTAGACGGCGGGCTTGCCTCCGGGGCTCGTCCGCGGCCACACCGTCGTCCCGTCCATCGGGATGACCCAGAGCGTGTCGGGATCGCGGGGATGCAGCACGAGCGGGAATCCGATATCGCCCACCGTCTTCGGCATGTTCATACCGATGCGCGTCCAGACGTCGCCGGGCCGGTCGAGGCGGTAGATGCCGCAGTGGTTCTGCTGGTAGAGCCGGTCCGGCTTGAGCGGGTGAAGGGCCATGATGTGCGGGTCGTGGCCGATCTCGGGGTCTTTGTCTGGTAGGAAGGTGGCGGCGACCCCGCTGTTGAGCGCGCGCCACGACGCCCCGCCGTCGAGGCTCTCGAAGGAGCCGCCCCCGGAGAGGCCGACATAGAGATGGGCCGGGTCGCGCGGGTCCACCAGGATCGAGTGCGTCACCGCGCCGTCCGGCGTGTCCTGTCCGATCGTGCCGATGCGCGCCACCAGATCGCGGTTGAAGCCCTCGATGCCGCTCCACGTGACGCCGCCGTCCTGGGAGCGGAAGAGCCCGTGCGGTGACGTCCCGGCCCACCAAAGTCCCGGCTGGGAGGGAAGCCCGGGCGAGAGCCAGAAGGTGTGATCCACGGCCCGCCCGCGTTGACCCTCTGGAGCCTTGGCGAAGGCCGGCGGCAGCGATGCTTCCGTCCACGTGCGGCCGCGGTCGGTCGAGCGCATGATCACCGGACCAAGATGGCCCGTGCGGGTGGCCATCAGCATCGTGTGGTTGTCGCGGGGATCCAGCACCAGGTGGTGGACGATGCAGCCGAGGAGGTGCGGCCCATTCAGCCGCCACGTCCGGCGCGACGGATCGCCGTGGAAGAGGAAGGCGCCCTTGCGGGTGCCGATCATCAGCAGTGTGCGGCGCTTGGAACGCTTGAGCCCAGCCATAGGCCTTCTTTGATATCTTAAGTTGCCATGTACGGCAAGGGGTCGGCCGGCTTCCCTCAGCGCATCGTGTGTCTCTCCTCCGAGCACGTGGAGATCTGCTACGCGCTTGGTGCAGGGGAGCGCGTCGTCGGCGTGCCCGGCACGGCGCACAGGCCTCCCGAGGCGCGGGAGAAGCCGAAGATCGGCGGCTTCACGAGCTTCCGCGCCGACAAGATCCTGGAGCTCGAGCCCGACGTCGTGCTGGCCTTCTCGGACCTCCAGGCGGACATCAGCGCCGAGTTGATCCGCGCCGGGCTGCCCGTCTTCTGCTCCAACCCGCGCTCGATGGACGAGATCCTCGCCACCATCATCATGGTGGGCGGGCTGCTGGGGCTCGAGAAGCCCGCGCGCGATCTCGTCCAGGACATGCAGGACGAGATCCGGCAGGTGCGGGAGTTCTCCGCCGTCTGGCCCGACAGGCCCCGCGTCTACTTCGAGGAGTGGCACGACCCGCTGATCGCGGGGATCCGGTGGGTCTCGGAGGTCATCGAGATCGCCGGCGGGCGCGACATCTTCTCCGAGCTGCGGGACAAGGCCTCGGCCAAGGACCGGGTGGTGGATCCCGGCGAGGTCGCCCGCCGGAACCCCCAGATCATCCTCGCCTCATGGTGCGGCAAGCCGGTGGACCTGGAGGCGATCCGGAAACGCCCCGGGTGGGAGGCGGTGAGCGCCGTCAAGGAAGGCCGTATCCATGAGGTGGACGGGGCTGATATCCTATCTCCAGGGCCATCGGTGCTGGCGGGGCTCAGGCTTATCCACGAGATCATCCAGCATGGGCTGGGGGGAGTAGCGTAGCTCCTCAACTGTAGCCTTCGCTCCCACGGCCTAAGTAGCTGGAACTGTAGCTCCGGTTCACATCCTGATAGTGAATTTGGTGACGTGGCAATGGTGTCATTAAACATGGAAGGCCCCTTGGAGGCCGATGCTAGGATGAGAACCCTTCGCGTACCCCATGACCACTAATAAGCTCGCGCGGCCGGAGCGGTTCTTCGAGGACAGGTTCGGTCTCACGTCCTCGGCCCTCGAACGGCTCTTGGGATCTCACCTGGCCGGCCGCGTCGACCACGCAGACCTCTTCCTCGAGTACCGCGTCAGCGAGGAGCTGACCCTCGAAGAGGGCGCGGTCAAGAAGGCTTCGCGCCACGTCAGCCAGGGCGCCGGCATCCGCGCCCAATCGGGCGAGCGCACTGGCTACGCCCACACCGACGACCTCGCGCTTCCCAATCTCGAAGAAGCCGCCCGGCAGGCGCGCGCCATCGCGGATCAGACGTCCGCGTCGACCGCCGTGGCCATCGGGCCCGGCCGCCCGCACGACCTCTACACGCTTGCCGAGCCGCCCGTCAACGCCGCGCTGGACCGGAAGGTCGCTCTGCTCCTCAAGATGGACGCGGCGGCCCGCGCCCTCGACCCGCGCGTCAAGCAGGTCATCGCGAGCCTCGGCAGCGAGGACGTGGTCGTCTTGATCGCGACACCCTCCGGCTGGACGGTGGGCGATGTGCGCCCGCTGACACGGCTGAACGTCACCGTGATCGTGGAGGAGAACGGCAAGCGCGAGATCGGCACCTATGGCGGCGGCGGGCGCGTGCCGTTTGATTTCTTCCTTGAAGCGGACCGCGGGGAAGCGGACCGCGGGGAAGCGGACCGCTGGCGCCGTTACACCTCCGAGGCGGTCAGGCAGGCCACGATCAAGCTCCACGCCGTCGAGGCGCCGGCGGGCGAGATGACCGTGGTGCTCGGCCCGGGCTGGCCGGGGATTCTCCTCCACGAGGCCGTGGGGCATGGGCTCGAGGGAGACTTCAATCGCAAGCAGACTTCGGCCTTCTCGGGGCGCATGGGCCAGAAGGTCGCGTCTGAGCTCGTCACGGTGATCGACGACGGCACCATCGCCAACCGGCGCGGCTCGCTCAACGTGGACGACGAGGGTATCCCGACGCGGCGAAACGTCCTCATCGAGAAGGGCGTCCTCGTCGGCTACATGCAGGACAGGCTCAACGCCCGCCTCATGGGCGGGGAGCCCACGGGCAACGGCCGGCGCGAGTCCTACGCGCACCAGCCGATGCCGCGCATGACGAACACCTTCATGCTGGCAGGCCAGGACGACCCCGCCGACATCATCCGCTCGGTGCCCCACGGCCTCTACGCCGTCAACTTCGGCGGGGGACAGGTGGACATCACCAACGGCAAGTTCGTCTTCTCGGCCAGCGAGGCCTACCTGATCGAAGACGGCAAGGTGACACGGCCGGTCAAGGGCGCGACGCTCATCGGCAGCGGGCCCGAGGCGCTCACGCGCGTGAGCCGCGTCGGCCACGATCTCAAGCTCGACGAGGGTGTCGGCACCTGCGGCAAGGACGGCCAGTCGGTGCCGGTGGGTGTCGGGCTGCCGACGATCAGGATCGACGGCATCACGGTGGGCGGCACCCAGGTCTAGAATGCTCGATCTCCTCGGCGATGTCCTGAAGCGGGCGCGGGAGCGAGGAGCGACGGCGGCCGACGCGTTCCTGGTGGAAGACAGGGCGTTCTCGGCCCAGGTCAGGCTCGGGCGGGTGGACACGGTCAAGCACGCCCGGGAGCAGCACCTCTCGCTTCGCGTCTTTTCCGGCAAATCCGCCGCCGCCGCCTCGACGTCGGACTTCTCACGGACTTCCGTCGAGCGCCTGGTGGACGAAGCGGTGTCGCTCTCGCGGATCACGGCTCCCGACGAGCTGAGCGGGTTGCCCGAGGCGAGCGGGCTCGCGCGGGAGATTCCGGCCCTCGACCTCGACGACCCCACGGGCCACGATCTCTCGCCTGAGGAGAAGATCGATCTCGCCCGGCGCTGCGAGGCCGCGGCGCTCGGGGCCGATCCGCGCATCACGAACTCCGAGGGCGGTGATTTCGCTGATCGCCGCGCCCGCTACGCCTACGCCGCGAGCCACGGCTTCGCAGCCGAGTACGGGACGTCGTCCTTCAGCCTCTCGGCCTCGCCCGTCGCCTCGGAGAACGGGCACATGCAGCGCGACGGCTGGTATCACGTCACGCGCAAGCGCGCCCGCCTCGACTCGCCCGAGGAGATCGGCAAGACGGCAGCCCGCCGCGCGCTGCGGCGCTTGGGCGCCCGGCAGGTCAAGACCGCCCGGGTGCCCGTCGTTTTCGATCCGGAGATGGCGGCGAGCCTCGTGCGGCATGTCGCCGGCGCCGTCGCGGGCCCGTCGCTCTACCGCGGCGCCTCCTTCCTCCTCGACAAGCTTGGCCAGCAGATCGCCGCGCCCGGCGTCACGATCATCGACGACGGGACCATTTCCGGAGGCCTCGGCTCGCGGCCCTTCGACGGCGAGGGGCTCCCGGTGCTGCGCACGGTCGTCGTCGACAAGGGAGTGCTGACTTCGTACCTCCTCGACACGTACAGCGGCCGCAAGCTTGGCATGGCCTCGACGCATCACGCCGCGCGGGACGGCAGCGGCGTCACCGTCGGCACGACGAACCTCTACCTCGCGAAGGGCGCGGCCGACCCGAAGGACCTCATCGGGAGCGTCAAGCAGGGTCTCTACGTCACGGAGCTGATCGGCTTCGGCGTCAACGGCGTCACCGGGGACTACTCGCGCGGCGCCGTCGGCATGTGGATCGACAACGGCGAGCTGGCGTACCCGGTCGAGGAGATCACGATCGCGGGCAACCTGCTCGACATGCTCCGCGCCATCGAAGGCGTGGGCAACGACCTCGTCTTCCGCGACCGCACAGCTGCGCCCACCGTGCTGGTCGGGCGCATGACGGTGGCGGGAGCATAGATGATCATCGACAGCCACTGCCACCTGCACGACCCTGCGTTCGAAGACCTTCGCGGCGCGCTCGCCCGCGCGGCGGAGCACGGCGTCTGGGGCGCCGTCGCGGTCGGCTGCGACAAGCAGACGAACGCGCGCACCATCGAGGCCGCGATCGGGAACGCCAAGACCGTCTGGCCCGCGATGGGCTTCCACCCGGACTGGGTCCAGTTGGGCGACCAGGACCTCGAGCAGGTCGAGGCGCAGGTGGTGGCGGACCACTCGCGCCTGGTCGCGCTCGGCGAGGTCGGGCTGCCGTGGTACTGCCTCGAGGGCGCGACGGACGCCGCGGGGTTCATGACGCGCGGCCGTCAGCGGCTCAACCGGCTCCTCGCGCTTGCCGAGCGTTACGACCTGCCGGTCATCGTGCACGCTCCTCACGGCGCCGCAGTGGGCGCGCTCGCGGCGCTCAAGGCCCGGGGCATCGAGCGCGCCGTCTTCCACTGGCACAAGGCGCCGGCCGACGTGACCCGCGACATCGTGGATGCCGGGTATTTCGTGTCTGTGACGCCCGAGGTGGTCTATCGCGAGCGGGACCGTGCGCTGGTCGAGGCCGTGCCCCTCGAATCGCTCCTCGTCGAAAGCGACGGGCCGTGGCCCTACGAGGGCGAGTTCGCGGGGGTGCCGTCCGGGCCCTGGCTCGTCTCGCGGGTGGCCGAAGAGGTCGCCAAGATCAAAGGCCTGCCGGTCGACGAGGTCACGTACCAGATTTCGGCCAACACTTGTCAACTCTTCGACCTCGTATGCTCCTGACCGTCGAGCGCTTCAGCTTGAAAGTCGGCGGCGTCGACGTGGTCGGTGTGCTGCACCTGCCGCCGTCCGGCCCGGCTCCCTGCGTCGTCGCCTGTCACGGCATGGGCGCCTCCAAGGACAGCGACAAGTACCTGCTGCTGGGCCGCGACTTCCCTGAGGCGGGCCTGGCGCTCGCGCGCTTCGATTTCCGCGGCAGTGGCGACTCGGGCGGTCTCTACCGTGACGCGACCATCGCTTCGCGAATCGCCGACCTCGAGGCCGTGCTCGAGCATCTGGCGCGGGAACCGGCCCTCGACGGGCGCTTCGGGCTGCTGGGCTCGAGCCTGGGCGGCTTCGTCTCTCTCTGGGTCGCCTCGCGCCACCGCCGCGTCATGCCCGTCGTGACCTGGAATGCTCCCGCGAACCTCGCCTCACTGGCGGCATCTCCGTGCGCCGACGTCACGTCGCCGGGGGCGGCGCTGGTCGCCGAGGTTCGCGCGGGTCGCCACGTGGACGCGCCGGCCGGGCCGAGTCATGTCCTGGTGGTGCAGGGTCAGGCCGACGACGTGGTACCTCCCGGCCACGCGGAGATCCTCTTCGAGCGCGCGAGAGAGCCGCGGGAGCTGTGCCTCCTGCCTGGCGCGGACCACCGCTTCTCCGATCCGCTCCACCGGCTCGACGCCGTCAAGCGCAGCCGCGACTGGTTCACGCGCCACCTTCATGGGGAGCCCGCATGATCGACCCGGCGCGAATGAAGGACGAGTTCCTCGCGTTAGCTGGGATCTCCAGCCTGTCGCGCCGCGAGGGCGCTATCGCGCGCCGGCTCGAGAGCATTCTCAAGGGCATGGGCGCCTCGGTCGAGGTGGACGACGCGGGCGAGAAGATCGGCGGCGAGACGGGCAATCTCCTGGCGCGCTTCACCGGCACCAAAGCTGGGGCGCCGCCCTTTCTCCTCTCGGCCCACATGGACACCGTGGGGCCGGCGGAGAAGATCCACCTCGTGGTCGAGGGTGACATCGTGCGCACCGACCACACCACGGTGTTGGGAGGCGACGACAAGGCCGGCATCGTCGCGATCTTCGAGGCCATTCGGGTTTTGCGCGAGCGCAACATCCCGCACGGCGACATCGAGGTGGTGCTGAGCATCTGCGAGGAGACGGGACTGCTGGGCGCCAAGCATTTCGACACGGGCCGGATCCGCGCGAAGCGCGGGCTGGTGCTCGACGTGGACGGCGTGTGCGAGCTGATCACGCGGGCCCCGGCGGCCAATCGACTCTCGTTCACGGTGACGGGGCTCGAGGCGCACGCAGGCGTCTGCCCCGAGCGCGGCATGTCGGCCATCCAGATCGCGAGCGAGGCCATCGCCGGCATGAAGCTCGGGCGCGTGGACGAGGAGACGACGGCCAACCTGGGCGTGATTCAGGGCGGGCTCTCGACCAACATCGTCCCGACGCGGGTCGTCATCCACGGCGAGGCGCGGAGTCTCGACGGCGCAAAGCTCGAAGCCCAGACGCAGCACATGCGGGGACGCTTCGAGGAGGCCGTCGCGCGCCACTCGGTCCGCCTTGAGCAGAACGAACACCAGGCGCGCGTGGAGATCAAGGTGGAGCGACAGTACGAGCGGCTCGACATTGCGGATAGCGCGGCAGTGGTGATGCTGGTCGCGGGCGCGGCGCGCGGCCTTGGGCGAGCCTTCAAGACGCGCGCGACGGGAGGCGCCTCTGATGCCAACGTCTACGCGACGCGCGGCATCGAGGTCGCCAACCTCGGCTGCGGCATGCGGGACATCCACACCGTGAACGAGTGGGTTGACCTCAAGGACCTCCACACCACCGCCTCCATCGTGCTGGAGACGGTGCGCCTGAACGCCGTCTCGCCATAGAACAGATCGGCGACCTCCTCCTCGAGCACGCGACGCCCGCCGGGCCGCCGCGCCCGTGTCCCTTGCTCCTCGTCCACGGCATGCACGGGGGCAGCTGGTATCTGCGCTCGTGGCTCTACGCGGCCGCGCACGCGGGCTGGGACGCTTGGGCTCTCAACCTCCGCGGCCATCACGGCAGCCGGCCGGTTCCGAATCTCGGCCGGGTTTCCGTACTCGACTACGTCGAAGACGTCCACGACTGCTTGCGGACGCTGCGCGAGGCCGTCGTCATCGGCCACTCCATGGGCGGCCTCGTGACGCAGAAGGCCGCGGAGGGAGGGAGGGTGCGCGCCGCGGTGTTCGCGACGAGCGCCGCGCCCAAGGGCATCCGCATCGTGACGTGGCCACTCTTGTCGCGCATGCCGCGCTACGCCGTGCCCATCCTCACGAGCCGGCCCTTCACGATCGGCCCGGATGACGCCGCCGCGCTCCTCGGCAACCGCATGACGCCGGAGCAACAGGCGTGGGCGTACCCGCAGCTGGTGCCCGAGTCGGGCCGCGCCGCGCGCGAGATGGCGCTGGGCGGCGTCGCGGTGGACCCGGCCGGCATCCGCTGCCCGACGCTTGTGCTGGGCGCGGAGCATGACCGCATCACGCCGGCGTCCGTCGAGCGGAAGATCGCCGCGCGCTACGGGTCGGAGTACATCGAGGCGGCCGGACACGCCCACATGCTGATGCTGGAGGAAGGCTGGGAGCGGCCGTTCGGCGAGGTCCTGTCATGGCTCGCCCGCGTCGCCTGAGACGGCGTCATCCAGCCTCCGGCCCCGTCGCGCTCTCGGGTCGGGTCGCCCTCGTCACCGGCGCGGCGCGCGGCATCGGGCGCGCCATCGCGCTCGCGCTGGCGCGTGAGGGCGCCGACATCGCCTGCGCCGATCTCCTACCGGCGGAGGACACGGCCCGTGCCGTCCGCGCCCTGGGCCGCCGGGCGATCGCGCTCCGGGTGGACATCGGCCGGGCGGCCCACGCGCGGCGCATGGTCGCCGACACGGCGCGCCGCCTTGGCGGCCTCGACATCCTCGTCAACAATGCCGGCATCGCCCACCGCGATTCCCTCGAGGGCACGAGCGAGAAGACCTGGGACCGCGTGGTGGACGTGGTCCTGAAGGGGACCTTCCTCTGCTGCCAGGCCGCCGCGCCCGTGATGCGCCGCCGGGGCGGCGGCAAGATCGTCAACATCTCGTCGCTCTCCGGTCTCATCGGCGGCGTCCTGTCGAAGCGCCCGCGGGCGGGCTCGAGGCGCGGCGGCAGAACCGGTCCGGCCTATGCCGCCGCCAAGGGCGGGGTGATCGCGCTGACCAAATGGCTCGCCAAGGACCTCGGCGCCGACGGGATCTACGTGAACGCGGTCGCCCCCGCCGGAGTGGAATCGGCGATGACCAAGGGCTTCAGATACAAAGTCGCCCACTTTCCCGTCGCCCGCATGGGACAGCCGCAGGACGTCGGCGAAGCCGTCGTCTACCTCGCCTCAGACGCCTCCAACTACGTCACCGGCCAGGCGCTGATCCTCGACGGCGGCGGCCTGACCTAGCAGCCTGCTACGTGCGGGCGTGGCTGAGCTGGATGATCGACGCCGCGTGGCCGAGCCACGCCAGCGGCACGAGGAAGCCGGGGAGCAGGATGTAGGGCCAGTAGGCGATGAAGGTCACCGGCGGGTCGGTAACGAAGACGCGGAGGGGGGACGGCGTGGAGAGCTGGGCGTGGACCACGACGTTCAGCAGGATCAGGATCCCCGCCACGTTCCACCAGAGCGCCACCCGCGGCGACCATGTCCTGCGCACGAAGCAGAGATAGCCGACCGGGATCGCCGTCAGCCCCACCAGGATGTCCACGTTGCGCCCCTCGAAGGTCATGATCGCAGGTGCCCGGTGCTGGATGTAGAGGAGCCAGAGGATCAGCTCCATCACGACGCGGAAGGACTGCGCGTAGATCGGCCACTGGGGCGGCGTGCGGGCCAGGAGCTCGCGCGCTCCCGCCGAATGGAGGAAGAGGAGGCCCGCCACGAGCGGCAGGATCAGCGCCGGGAGTATGCGGGGCGGCAGGCTGCGGAAGTTGGTGAAGTAGCCCCCGAGGCTCAAGTAGCCGAGCAGCGCGACCCACGCCGTGATGACGAGCATGGCGCGGCCGGGGTGCCGCGCGGGAGTCAGCCACCAGGAGAGCGCGCCGAAGAGCAGGGCGACCTGCGCCAGAAAGAGAAGGTCGGTGAAGCGCTCCACCTCTAGCGGGCCTTCGCGCCCATGTCGGCGGCCGCGGACTCGCCCGCCGTCTTGCCGAAGACCGAGCCCGCCATGAGCCCGGCCCCGCCCGGGTAGTTGTGGTAGAAGAGCCCGCCGACGAGCTCGCCCGCGGCGTAGAGCCCGCGGATCGGCCGGTCCTCGATGTCCTGCACCTGCCCGCGGAGATCCACGCGCAGCCCCCCGAAGGTGAAGGTGATCCCGCACGTGACGCTGAAGCCGACGTACGGGGGCGTGTCGAGCTTCTGCGCCCAGTTGCTCTTGGGCGGGGTGATGCCGCGCGTTCCCTTGCCGTCGAGGATGGCGGGATTGAACGGCTTGTCTTCCACCGCGGCGTTGAACTCCGTCACCGTGCGGACGAGCACCTGCGGGTCGATCTCGAGCTTCCGGGCCAGCTCTTCGATCGTTGGGGCCTCGGCCTTGGTCATTTCTCGGATGCGGTATTCTTCGCGCAGGATGGGCACGGTCTTCTGGTCGAAGATCTGGAAGGCCGTCTGCTGTGGCTCCCTGATGACCGCCTGGCCGTACTTGACGTAGGTGAAGTTTCGGAAGTCCGCCCCTTCGTCCACGAAGCGCTGGCCAAGCGTGTTGACCATGATCCCCAGCGGGTAGGAGTGCTTCTGGAACAGGTCGCCGACCTTGCGGTCGCCGAAGGCCGGCGCGTTGAGGTCCCACTGGACGGCGTGGCAGGAGGACCAATGCCCATAGGCCTGGGCGCCGATGTCGAGCGCCATCCTGATGCCTTCGCCCGTGTTGTGACGCGTGCCGCGCACGCGGGCCAGGTCCCAGTTGGGACCGAGGTAGCGCGTCCGCCATTCGGGGTTGGCCTCGAAGCCGCCGCAACCGAGGATGACGGCGCGCGCGGGGATCTCGGCGATGCCCTTAGGCGAGCGGACGACCACGCCGGTGACGGCGCCCACCGAGTCGGTGAGGAGGCTCCGCACCCCGTGCTCGTAGCGCACGTCGATGCCGACCTTGGCGGCCCGCTCGAGGAGCATTTCCACGAGGCCGGCTCCGCCGCCGACTGCCTCCACGTTGAGCCCACCCCAGAAGTGGTGCTTGCCCTCGACCTGGTAGGACTGCCGCGCGAACATGAGGATCCAGCGTATGCCCTGGCTGCGCATCCAGACGATGGTCGGGCGCGAGCGCTGGACCAGGAACTCCGCCATGTCGATGTCCGAGCGCCCCTCGGTCACCCGCATGAGGTCGTCGTAGAACTGGTTCTCGGCGTAAGGCGGCACGACGATGGCGCGCGCCTCTTCCTCCGAGATTTCCGGCAGGACGTCCCGCCGCAGGTCCTCGAGGCCCTGGTGGGCGAAGCGGAAGCCGCCGGCGGTGAAGAAGGAGTTGCCGCCGCGCTGGGACTCGGGCGCCTTCTCGAGCACGAGCACCGAAGCGCCGGCTTCGCGCGCCGCGAGCGCCGCGCAGAGCGCGGCATTGCCGGTCCCGGCGACCACGAGATCATGGGTCATGTCTCTGGCTCCTTCAGACGGGTCGTGTAAACATCGCGAGGCCGAGGGCGATGCGGTACCAACCGAAGACCGCGAAGCTGTGGGTCTGGATCCACCGTACGAGCCAGCGCACGACGAGGAAGGCGGTGACGGCCGACACGAGGGTGCCAAGCGCCAAGAGGGCCCAGTCGGTGGCCGCCGCGCCTGGGTGTCTCAGCGCCTGGTAGGTCTCGAGTGCGCCGGCGGCCAGGAGTGTGGGCACGCCGACCAGGAAGGAGAACTCTGTCGCGGCCGGGCGACTCAGGCCTAACGCGAGCGCAATCAGGATGGTGGCTGCGGAGCGGGACGTGCCGGGGAAGATGGCTGCTAAGAGCTGGGCGAGCCCCACCGCCACTGCCATCAGCCACGTGATGTGCGAGCCCAGCCGCCGGCCGCGCAGCGCCCGCTCGATAAGTAGAATCACGACACCGCCGACGAGGGTTGCCCAGGCGATCGGAGCCGTCTCCTTGGGGAGCCTGAAGCCCAACTTCTTGACGACGAGGCCACCGGCGCCCGTGATGACGAAGGCCAGGACGAGCTTGAGCAGGTAGTCTCGATTGATGGGGTCGTCCAGCAGGAGCAGGAGGTGGCGGACGCGGGTAGAGAAGACGAACAGCACCGCGACGGCTGCGCCGGACTGGATCGTGATGTTGAAGAGATCGGACTGCTGGGGCAGCCAGTGGGCGTTCTCCACCAGCAGCAGGTGACCCGTCGACGAGATGGGGAGAAACTCGGTGATGCCCTCGATGACGCCCAGGATGATGACTGCGAACCAATCGGGCACGGGGCGTCAGCCGACGATCTCTTCGCCGCCGTCCACGCCGATCACGTTGCCGGTCATCCAGTACGTGTCGGAGTGGGAGAAGATGACGATGGCGCGGGCGACGTCTTCCACCGTGGTGAGGCGCCCGCTCGGGTTCCGGCGTCCCGCATGTTCCTTGATCGCGTCGCTCCCCGGGATCTTCCGCAGCGCGGGCGTGTCCGTGACGCCCGCGCGGATCGAGTTGGCCGTGATGCCACGCGGGGCAAGCTCGGCCGCCAGCTGCCTGATGTTGGATTCGAGCGCGGCCTTCGCCGCCGACACCGGCCCGTAGAAGGGGAGGACCCGCGCGCCGCCCGCCGAGGTCATGGCGTAGATCCTGCCGCCCCGGCCCATGAGGCCGCGGCCCACCAGCTCCTGGGCCCAGTAGATCAGGCTGTGGGCCATGACGTCGAGGGTCATGTCCATCTGCGCCTTGGTGACGGCATCCTTCATGGGGTCCGCGACAAAGAGCTTGAGCGTGCCGAAAGCCAGCGAGTGGAGCATCACGCGGACCTGCCCGAGCTCGTCGCGCTCGTGCAGGATGCGCTCCATCTCGCCCGCGACCTCGGCGCGCTTCTCTTCGTCGGCCGCGTTGACGTTGTAGAAGTGCGCTTCGCGGCCGAGGGTCTTGATGTCGGCCGCGAGGCGCTCGGCGTTGGGCAGGGTCGACTTGCGATCGAGGTGCACGCCGAAGATGTTGAGGCCGGCCCGGGCCAGGGCCAGGCTCGTCGCCGCGCCGAAGCCCGAGGAGGCGCCCAGCACGAGCGCCCAGCCGCTCAGCCTGATCGGTTCCGCGGTTGCCGTCATCGTGCGGTCTCCTTGTGGGTCGAGGTGCGCGAGCATTCTACCATCTCGGGTAAAGGCGACGGAGGTCCCGTGCTACCATGGGCGGGCGATGGGTCGGACG
Organism: Candidatus Methylomirabilota bacterium; assembly: GCA_035936835.1. Classification (NCBI taxonomy): domain Bacteria; phylum Methylomirabilota (SeqCode); species Candidatus Methylomirabilota bacterium. Next base: position 16,952 of record DASYVT010000068.1, read on the forward strand.
GCCGGCATCATCCTCATCGGCAACGAGCTTCTTTCGGGCAAGGTGGCGGACGCCAACGCCGTGTACCTCTGCCGCGAGCTCCGCGCGCTCGGCGTCGACGTCCGGCGCATCGTCGTGATCCCTGACGAAGTCGAGCGGATCGCGGCCGAGGTCAGTGAGTTCAGCCGCGGCTTCGACGTGGTCTTCACCTCGGGCGGGGTGGGGCCGACCCACGACGACGTCACCATCGAAGGCGTGGCGCGCGCCTTCGGGGTGCCCGTGGTCCGCGACCCTGGCATGGTGGCAGCGCTCGAGGGCTTCTACGGAGGCCACCTCAACCCCGCGCGGGTGAGAATGGCGGAGATCCCCGAGGGCGCCGATCCCATGACGGCGGACGGCCTCGTCTTTCCGGCTGTGGTCATGAAGAACGTGTACGTGCTCCCCGGCGTGCCCGAGCTCTTCAGGAAAAAGTTCGATGGGCTCAAGGAGCGCTTCCGCGACGTGCCCTTCCACCTGGCGAGCGTCTTCGTCAGCGTGGGCGAGGGCTCGCTGGCCGAGCACCTGAACGGTCTCCTCGAGCGTCACCCCGAGCTCCTGCTGGGGTCCTATCCGGAGTTCTCCAACCCCGAGTACAGAGTCAAGGTCACGCTCGAGTCCAAGGACCGCGCGTACATGGAGCGGGCGCTGGACGACCTCCTCGGACGCCTGCCGCCATCCACGGTCGTCAAGGTCCAAAAGTAGGGGCGGAGCAGGCAGACATCGAATGCCGGGCGGTCGCGGCGCCGGTGCTATTCTGTCGTCATGGGCAAGGATTCGGTCGGGTTCGAGACCGCATACCGGATCGCGGCGATCATTTGCGGCGCCATGGCGGCGAGCACCGTGCTCTACGCCCTGGTCGTGGCGGTGATCAGCGTTTCCCGGGCTCCGTTCGCGGGCTTTGCCCCCTCCGCCCAGCCCTCGATCCTCCGGACTGCGCTGTGGACGATGGCGCTGGTCGAGGCGGGGCTGATCGGGCTCGTGCGACGGGCTCTCCTGGCCCGGTCGCGGTCCGAGGGCGCCGCGGCGCAGGCGCGCCGGCTCATCACCACCGCCGTGGTCACCGCCGCGTTGGCCGAGGTGCCGGCGATTCTCGGCCTCGTGCTCTTCATGCTGTCGGGACTCCGCGGAGATTTCTACGCGCTCCTGGCGCTCTCGCTGGCGCTGCAGGCCGTCTACTTTCCGAGGCTCGATGGCTGGCGCGAGTTGGCCGCGGAGCCCGCGTCCGGGTCGTGAGGCCCGCGCGATGACCGCATGGCCCTATCAGCTCAAGTCGGACCCGTATTCGAGCCATGCCGTCATCCTCCGCCGGCTGGGTCAGGGGCGGGGACGCCGGGCGCTCGACGTCGGGGCCGCCGACGGTTTTCTCTCCGAGCTCCTCACGCGTCAGGGCTGGCAAGTCAGCGCCCTCGAGCGCGACCCAGCCCAGGCTGCGAAGGCGCGCGGGAGATGCCACGAGGTGATCGTGGCCGACCTCGACCAGGCGGCGCCGCGGCTCCAGGGCACCTTCGACGCGATCGTCTACGGGGACGTGCTGGAGCATCTGAACGATCCGCTGCCCGTCCTGGTGGCGCTGAACCGGGCGCTTGCGGCCGACGGGCGGGTGATCGTGTCGGTGCCCAACGTGGCGCACCTCTGGGTCAGGCTGTCGCTCCTGCTCGGGCGCTGGGACTACGCGGACCGCGGCATCCTCGACCGCACGCACCTGCGCTTCTTCACCCGGCGGAGCTTCGGAGCGTTTCTCCGCGACGCCGGGCTCAGCGTGGAGGAGATGCTCGCCACGCCCGTGCCCCTGCCGCTCGTCGTCCCGCCTCGGCTCCACGGCCCGGTCCTCGACGCCGTGCACGCGCTCTCCGCCGGCGCCGCGCGGGCCTGGAAAGGCGGGCTCGCCTACCAGCTCGTCGCCGTGTGCCGGCGGGCCTCGCCGGAAGCGCGATGACGATGCAGCCGAAGGTCGTGGTGGTCATGCCCGCGTACAACGCGGGGCGCACGCTCAAGCTGACCTACGAGGAGCTGCCCAAGGAGTCGGTCAATCTGGTCATCCTGGTGGACGACGGCTCCAAGGACCAGACGCTCGAGATCGCGCGCGAGCTCGGGCTCGAGATCTTCGTCCACGACAGGAACTACGGCTACGGCGCCAACCAGAAGACCTGCTACACGGAGGCGCTCAAGGCCGGGGCGGACATCGTCGTCATGGTCCACCCCGACTACCAGTACGACCCGACGCTCGTGCCCAAGATGATCGAGCCCATCGTGAAGGGCGACGCCGACCTCGTGCTGGGCTCGCGGCTCAAGGGCGGGGGCTCGGCCATCGCGCAGGGGATGCCCTGGTGGAAGTACATCTCGAACCGCTTCCTCACGGAAGTCGAGAACGTCTCTTTCGGACTGGCGCTGTCCGAGTACCACACGGGCTACCGGGCCTTCAGCCGCGAGGTGCTCGAGGCCGTGAACTTCCGGATGAACTCGGACGGGTTTGTCTTCGACCAGGAGATCATCGCCCAGTGCGTGGCGGCGCGCTTCCGCATCGCGGAGATCGTCGTGCCCGTGCGCTACTTCCCGGAAGCCTCGTCGGCCGGCTTCCTCGCCTCCTGCGGCTACGGGCTCAAGATCCTCTGGGTCGTGACGCGCTACCTGCTGGACCGCTTCGGGCTCAAGCGCTCACGGCGGCTGCAGACCTTGCGCGGGCGGTACAGCCGGCTCGGTCCGGGGGCCGGGACGTCGCCTCGAAGTTGAGACTGCTCCGTATTCTCGACGCGGCCGCCGTCCTCTGCGGCCTGGCCGTCCTCTCCTCGTTCGTCTACTGGTGGTGGCGCCCCGAGGAGCTCTTCCTCGTGTTGCTGGGCGTGCTTGCCGTCAGATTCGTCGTTGGGCCGGTTCCGGTGCTGTCCCTTCGGCCCCGCCGGGTGGTCGCCGCCGGCATCGTCCTCTACGCGGCCCTCTTCTCCTTCATTACCGTCAGCCGGCACCTGACGCTCCAGACTCATGCGCTCGACCTCGGCTACTACGTCCAGCTGACCTGGAACCTTGCGCTCGGCGCCGGCCCCTACGTCAGCCTGCCCGAGATGCACGCGTGGGGCGATCACTTTTCGCCGATCCTGTACCTCCTGGTGCCGCTCTTCCGCGTGGCGCCCGGGGCGGTCGCGCTCCTGGTGTTCCAGTCGGCGGCGCTGGCGTTAGGGGCGCTCGCCGTGTTCGGGATCGCGGCACGTCGGCTGGGTGACGAGCGACCGGCGGCGGTGTTTGCCATTCTCTATCTCTTGAACCCGTCGCTTCAAAGCATCAACGTGCGCGACTTCCACACCGCCGCCCTCGCGATCCCGCTGCTCTTGGCGGCCATCTACTTCGCCGAGACCGAGCGGCCGTGGCTGTTCGCGGCCTCCGTGCTGCTCACGCTGGCGACCCGCGAGGATGCGGCGATTCCCGTGGTGGGCCTGGGGATCTGGCTCGCGCTGTCGAAGCGCCGCCGGCTCTGGGGCGCCGCCACCGCCGCCTGCGCCTTCGCGCTCCTGCTGGTGGACACGCGGTGGCTCATGCCCTACTTCCGCGGGGCGCCGTACCCTCATCTCGGACGCTACAGCCATCTCGGCTCCACCGTGCCCGAGATCGTGACGGCGCTGCTGCTGCATCCCTTCCGCGCGCTGGCGGGGCTCGTGACCGGAAAGCGGCTCGTCTATCTCGGGGCGCTCTTTGCTCCGCTGGCCTTTCTGCCTCTGCTGGCGCCAGGGCTGCTCCTCGGGCTGGCTCCTTCGCTCTTCGAGAACCTCCTGGGACAGGACGCGATCCTTTTCGACCACCGCACCCAGTACCAGTCCTTCGTGCTGCCGTTTCTCTCCGCGGCGGCCATAGCCGGCTACGACCGCGTGGCGTTGAGACGGCCGGGGCCGTGGCCGAAGGGGGTGCTGGTCGTCGCCCTGATGGCGAGCCTCGTGCTGTCGTCGAGGACCGTGAACAACTTGTCGGTTGACCGCTTCTGGCCGAAGCCCGAGCACCGTCACGCGTGGGAAGTGATCGCGCAGGTGCCGGCAAGCGCCGCGGTGTCGGCCCAGGACCGCTATGTCGCCCACCTGTCGCTGAGGCCTCTCGTCTTCGTATTCCCGGAGCGGCTGGACAAGGCCGATCATCTCCTCCTCAACGCGTCGAGCTATCCCTGGCGGAGCAATCCCGGCGTGACGATGAAGCGGGACGGGGACACGGTGGCCATCACGAACGGCGCGGGAGGACCCACGTACCGCTACAGCGTGGCCGTCGAGAAGGGCCCGCACCTGCTCCTTCGGCGTCTGTAGGCGCCTTTAGCCCTCTCCCTGTCGTCCCTCTCCCTATCATCCCTCTCCCTCGGGCTCACTCATGAGGATGTGGGAGGCGTGGTGGAGCACCATGCGCCAACGGGTGCCCCGCCGCTCGTAGACGTTGGTCGCCAGCACGGCGGTGACCGAGATGTTGCCCTGCGACTGGGAGAGGATGTTCTCGGTGGCCGTCACCCAGGCGAGGCCGCCCTCGACCTGGATCTGGACGTCGGAGAGTGTGAAGCGCAGCTCGCGGCTGTCCTTGAAGATGGCGGCCCAGGATTGGCGCACGGTGTCCCAGCCGCTGAGCAGGCCCCAGCCCGGATGGACGCAGCGGACGTAGTCGGCGTGCAGCCACACCGCATCCATCGCGTCGAGATCCCGGCTTTCGATGGCGCGGTAGAAGCGCGCGTTCGTTTCCTCGATCTCGGTCGCTTCTTCTTCAGGCGTCAGCTCGGGCATCGCACCACCAGCGAGGACCCGTTCGCCTCCACGGGCAGGCGCTCGAGCTTCGCGCCGGGGCAGGGGCCCTCGACGCAGAGGCCGGTATGGCGCTCGAAGATGGCGCCGTGTGTCGAGCAGATGAGGTGGCGACCGTCCTCGGTGAGGAACTCGTTGGGCCAGAGGTCGAGCGGCGTGCCGGCGTGGGGACAGCGGTTGACGTAGGCGTGGTAGACGCCGCCCGTATTAATGATGAAGGCCTCGACGGGCTTGCCGCACCGGAACAGGCGGAACTTCGCCGTCTGCCCGGGGGCGAGAGTGTCGGCGGCGCAGCTCCAGGCGCTGGGCTCCTCGGCGGCGGACTCCACGGGTCGGTTCTACCAGAACAGTCGCGGCTCTTCAACGCGCGGCCCCGTTCCGGTACTGGGCCAAGTTGCGAGCCAGACGAGGCCCGAGGGAGCCAGTGACGCGAAACGTACGTGGGTGTACGTTGAGCGTCGCTGGCGACCGAGAACGAAGTATGGGGAAGCAAATTGGCCCAGTACCCCCGTTCCCGGTCGCCGCCGGCATGGTACGATTATCGGCCTATGCTCGCCGTAGACGCAAAAGATCTTACCAAGACGTTCCGGAGCGGCTGGTTCGGGCGCCGGCGCAAGGAGGCGCTCCGCGGCGCGAGCCTCCAGGTGCCGAGCGGGGCGATCTTTGGCCTGCTCGGGCCGAACGGCGCGGGCAAGACGACGCTGCTCTCGATCCTGGCGACCCTGCTCCTGCCGGACTCGGGTTCCGCGACCATACTCGGCCATGACGTGGTCCGGGAGGCGGGCGCCATACGCCGGCGGCTGAACATGGCGAGCGGCAACGCCTCCTTCGTATGGAGCCTGCGTCCGCCCGAGGTCCTGAGCTTCTACGGCGGCCTCTACGGTCTCTCGGGCCGCCGGCTGCGAATGAAGGTCGACCAGCTCATCGAGCAGTGCGAGCTCGGACCGTATGCCAAGACCGAGTACAACGCGCTCTCGACCGGGCTCAAACAGCGGCTGGCGATGGCCAAGGCGCTGCTCAACGATCCGGAGGTGCTGTTCCTCGACGAGCCGACGCTAGGTCTCGACCCTGACGTCTCGATCCGCTTGCGCGCCCAGATCGCCGCGCTCCGGCGCGAGCGGGGCACGACGATCATCCTGACGACCCACTACATGCGGGAGGCCGAAGAGCTCTGCGACGAGATCGCATTCATCAAGGCGGGGCGCATCCTGGCGCAGGGTACGGCGGACGAGCTCAAGCGCCAGATCCGCATCGGCGACGTCATCTCGCTGCGGCTCGATCCCGCGGCGCCGCGCGGGTTGAGCAACCTGCCGGGCATTCTGCAAGTGCATCCGCGTGGCGAGCACATCGACTGCACGGTGGACGCCGTGGACAAGCGGCTGCCCGAGATCCTCCGCTGGCTCCACGAGCAGGGGGTGCTGGTCCGCGACTGCCAGGTGCACGAGCCCGAGCTCGAGGAGGTCTTCGTTGAGCTCGCCCGCTGACGTGGTGGTGAGGGAGCGCGTGCCGGAGACCTGGTTCGTCGAGGTGGTGCGGACCTGGGCCTTCGCCCACCGCAACGTCATCATGGCCAGGCGGAACGTCTTCTTCGTCTTCGAGCTGACGTTCTGGCCTGGCGTGGCCATGCTCTCACACGGTCTCCTGACGCGCTTCCTGGCGCTCGACGCGAAGATGACGGCCTTCATTCTCGTCGGCACGGTGGCGCTCTCGACCGTGCAGGTCTGCCAGCTCGACGTCGCCTACGCGGTCCTCTTCGACATCTGGTCCAAGTCCATGAAGCACCAGTTCCTCGCGCCCATCGGCATCCGCCACATGGCGGTGGGGTCGTGGCTGGTGGGCGTGGCTCGCGGCGTGACGGTCTTCGCGCTGATGGCCGTGATCGGCTCCTGGGCCTTCGGCTTCGACTTCGTGGGCGCCGGGCCGGGCTCGCTCGCGCTCTTCCTCTTGGGCTGCTGTCTCTGCTCGCTGATCATCGGACTCTTCGTCTGTAGCCTGGTCCTGCTCTTCGGGACGCGCGCCGAGACCTCGGCCTGGGCGGCGGTGAACTTCACGGTCATGTTCTCGGGCATCTACTACCCGGTCTCCGTGCTGCCCGTCTGGGCGCAGGCTGTCGCCGCGGGCATACCGCTGACCTATTTCCTCGACGCCTTCCGCCAGGGCTACGGCTTCGAGGCGCAGTTCACCCATGCCTGGCTCAAGGGCTTTCTGCTGACCGGCTTCTACGTCGTGCTCGCGCACTGGGCGCTGGCCTCGGCCATCACCCGCGCGCGGCGCACCGGGCTTCTCCTCAAACTCTCGGAGTGACGCCATGACCGAACCCGCGCAGGCCATACGACTGGAGTTCCCGCGCCCCGATTCCGAGATCGTGAAGGGCTTCCAGGGGCTCGCGACCACGGCGATCTCGGACATCATCGATCTCGGGTGCGTGATGCGCTACGCCATCCACCCGCTCTGGCCCGACATGCCGCGCATCGCGGGGCCGGCCTTCACGGTACGGACGGCGCACCATGACAACCTCATGCTCCACGCGGCCATCTACCGAGCGGAGCCGGGCGACGTGATCGTGGTGGAGGCGGGGGACGATTCGCTGGCGGTCGCCGGCGGGAACGTCTGCGCCATTGCGCAGAAGCGCGGCGTCGCCGGCTTCATCGTGGACGGCGTCATCCGCGACATCGGGGAAAGTCGCGCCAACGGCTTCCCGCTCTTCGCCCGTGGGCGCTCGCCCATTCCGGCCGCGAAGGAGGGGCCCGGCGAGATCAACCACCCGATTCGCTGCGGCGGGGTTGTGGTCCATCCGGGCGACATCGTCGTCGCCGACGATGAAGGCATCGTCGTGGTGCCGCTCGCCAGGGCGCCGGAGGTGCTGAAGAAAGCGCAGGCCAAGGGCGAGGCCGACTCCAAGCTGAGCCTCGACGCCTGGGAGAAGAACCATCGCGCCAAGGTGGACGCCACGCTCAAGGCCAAGGGGTATCTCGGCTAGATGGACTCGAGCCTGGGCGCGATCGCGCTGGGCTTCGTCTTCGGGCTTCAGCACGCCACCGACGCCGACCACGTCGTGGCGGTGGCGAGCATCGTGAGCCGGACGGGCCGCTTCGCCTCGGGCGCGCTCGTCGGCGCCTTCTGGGGGCTCGGCCACACGGTCACCATCGCCGCGGCCGGGATGGCCATCGTGCTCTTCAACGTGACAGTGACCCCGAGGGCCGGGCTGTCGATGGAGCTCGCTGTGGCCTTCATGTTGATGGCGCTGGGCGTGGCCCGGATCGTGAGGCTGATGCGTGACCGGGATGAGAGGCCGGGGCAGTCGGCGGACGGGCACGGGCACGGCGCGCCGGGGTTCTGGTTGGTGCTCCGGACCTTGGGGCCGGCGCAGGCAGCCCGCTCGACTCTCACGGGCCTCGTCCACGGCCTGGCGGGGAGCGCCGCTGTCGCGCTGCTGGTGCTCTCGACGGTGCGGAGCCCCTATGCGGCCGTGGTGTACCTGCTCGTGTTTGGGCTGGGGACCATCGCCGGCATGACCGCGATCACCGCGCTCCTCTCGGTGCCGTTCACGGCGCGCCTGCCCATCCTGTTTCGCTTCCGCCGCGCGCTCGCCTTGGGGACGGGCCTGCTCTCGCTCGGATTCGGGCTCTACCTCGCCGTCCACATCGGCTTCGTGGACGGGCTCCTGCTCGGCCGCTAGCAGGCCGGCGAGAAGTGTCCAGATGCGAGGCGGCGCCCGAAGGGCCGCACGCGAGGCGTACTCCTGTACGTTGAGCGTGCGGCCGAGGGCGCCAACGAAGCAGATGGGCCCTTATCGGCGGCCTGCGGGCGGCGGCCGTCAGCCCAGTGCCTCCATGAAGCCGGCGATGGCGTCCACGTGGACGCCGGTGACACCGATCTCCGGCGTGTAGACTACCTCGTCGGCCCCCCAGACGACGGTGCCTCTCACATCCTTGGTGACGCCCGCGACGCTCGCGAGCAGCCGCGTGATGTTGTCGTTGATGCGCACGGTGTTGGCCTTGAGCGGCGCTGCGAGCCGGCCGTCGCGGATGATGAAGGAGTCGCCCACCACGGTGCACGTGAAGTCTCCCGCGCGGAGCCCGTTGATTGGGTACGTGTACCAGATGCGGCCGACGTAGAGGCCGTGGCGCACGCTGCGAATCAGTTCTTCGATCGAGACCGGCTCGGCGCCTTCGACGACGATGTTGGAGGCGGCGGTCTCGGCCTGGGCGGCGAAGGCGCGCCCGCCGCTTCCGGAAAATCGGAACCCGTTGCGGGCCACGAGCGCCGGCGCGGCGGCGGCTGCCCCCACGCCGAGCTTCTCCTTGATCGCGGGGTCGTGGAGCAGGCGCTGGGCCGCGTACCAGCTGGTGAGCGCGCCCGTGAGGACGCCGTCCTTGATCAGCTCGGTGCGTCCCGTCGGGAGCCCCTCGCAGGTGATGCCCTTGGAGCCCAGGAGCCCTGGGGCCGCGCCGTGGTCGTAGACGCTCAGGCGCGGGGAGGCGACCGGCTTGCCGAGCTTGCCCAGGAACGGCGTGCTCGACGAGTAGAACGCGCCCGCGTGGCACGAGGGCACGACGAGGTTGTTCATGAGATCGGCTACCGGTTGCCGGCCGAAGACGACCGTGTACTCGCCAGAAGCCACCCGCTCCCCGCCTATAGCGTCGATGGCCCGGTGCGCCGCGTCTGCTCCGGACTCTTCAGTAAGATGCTCCAGGCGCGTCGCGGTGGACCACCCGGAGCCCTTGGCGTCCTGCGCTTCGACCATGCCCGTGACGAAGCTGGTGAGCAGCGTCGAGACATCGGTCTGCGGCTCGGGCATCGACGTCGAGGCGATGGCGATGGACTCCTGGACGATCGTGACGTCGCCGCCCAGGATGAGCCCGAGAGCCCGCAGCCCCGCCTCACTGCCGGCAAGCTCGGCGAGCTTCGATGAGGCGAGAAAGGCGCTCAGTCCGCCCTGCAGCACCTTCCATCCGGCGCCGACCAGCTGCGCGTCGCTGATGTCCAGCAGGGCGGGGTCGTGGTAGTCCATGAGCTCGCGCCGCGCCGCGCCCGGTTTCGGGAAAGAGCGGAACTCGGGGTCGCGCACCGCCCCCTGGCGCGCCTTGGCGAGGGCGCGCTCGACCCCGGTCTGCGAGAGATCGCTGGGCTCCGACCCGAAGCCGAGCAGGGTTCCCTCGGGGGACTCGAGGGCGACCTGGATCCCGATGCCATAGCTCTCCCGGCTCTTGGGCTCCTCGACGCCGTTGCAGGGGATATGGGAGGTGTAGTTGAGGCGCGTCAGGAGCGTGCGGTTGTCGGCGGCGAAGACCTCGGCTTCCCTCACGCCGGCCTGCGCCTGCACGAAGGCGAGGGCGTCCTGTACCGCGCGGGCGAGTAGGGTGGAATCGGGCACTACTGCTGCCGGACCGCCGTCACGGCCGTCGGGTACCTCTTCTTGTGCCAGCCCGGGAGGCCCTCGTCGAGGATCAGCATGTTCCGGTAGCCGGCTGTGTACAGGATCTCGTTGGCCCCCCGGGCCAGCGCGTGTGGGCAGGCTCAGTAGAGAGCGATGAACTCCGTGCGCGAGATCTCGGCGAGGCGCGCGGGCATCGTGTCGAGTGGGATGTTGATCGCGCCCTTGATGTGGAGGTCGTCGTACTGGGCCTTTTCGCGGACGTCGATGAACGTGATGCGCTCACGCCTATCGACGAGCGCCTTGGCCTCGTCCACCGAGATGAACTTCTCGGGGACTTCCGGGTTCCCGGCCGGCGCCGGCGCGGCCCACGCCATGGCGGATGCGACAAGGAGAATGGTAACGAGACGCCTCATCAGGCCTGCCCTCCTGTGATGACGGCGCGGCTCCGCATGGTCGGGCCGCCGTTGCCGAGCCTCTTGGTTTGCATGGGCTGTCCTTTGCCGCAATTGGGGATGGGGTAGAGGCGGAAGTCGCGTCCGACGGCGTCCACCTTCATGAGGTAGTCGCGGCTGTCGGCCATGATGCCGCCGTCCCGGTACAGCCGGCCGAGACGGCCGTGTTCGATCTCGTAGACCTTGCGCGCCGAGATGCGGAAGTTCTCCCGGCTCTCGGCGATCGACGGCGTCTTGTGGCCGACAAGGTAGAAGCCGTGGTCGACCTCGCTGATGATGTCCGCCGGGTCGCGGTCGCCGCCGCCGAAGACGGTCGTCGACATGCGGATCAGCGGAATCAATGGTGCCTCCGTCGCCTTCCAGTGCCCGTTGGGCTCGTCGCCGAAGATGGCGGCCGTCTGGCGGCTGTTCATGAAGCCCCGGAAGATGCCCTCGTCGATGTGGGTCACACGCTTGGCCGGCGTCCCCTCGTCGTCGTACTTGTAGTGGCCGTAGCCCGGCAGGGCGGGGTCCGAGTACGCGGTGACGAGCGGCGAGGCGACTCGCTTGCCGACCTGGGTGTCGTCGAGCCCGCGCAGCAGCCACGAGCGGCCGGCATAGGCGGTTTCCATCTTGAGGCTCCGGTCCAGCTCGACGGGATGGCCGATGATCTCGTGGGACACGAGGGTGTTGTAGTGGGGGTCGGTGACCACGGTCACCTCGGCGTCGAGCGAGGGCAGGGCCGGCGCCCGGCAGAGCTCGACCGCCTCGAGCGCGATGGCGAGGGCGAAGTCGGAGAATGGCGGGAATGACATCAGCGGGTCGTCCACGCCGGTCAATAGGATTTCCCAGCCGCGCTGGTGGCCGAGGACGTCGTAGATCGCCTGGCTGTTGCCGTCTCCGTTGGCGATGACGTAGCACATGCCCTGCGTCAGCGCGATCGCCTGATCGATGAGCGCGCCCTCGGAGGAGGCGAAGAGCTCGCGCGCGAGCTGCGTCATGGCGGAGATGTAGTTGTAGCCGAGGGCCACATGCGTCGCCTTGACCTGGCGCGAGATCTCCCGGGTGAACCGGACCATCTCGCCCAGGTCGACGGTCCTTGGATCTGTCTGGTATACGGCCGGCACCACGTCCTGGCACACGCGAACCGGGTGCAGGCGCGTATCGGTGAGGGACTCGCCGAGCGCGCCGAACTTTTCGCGCGCCTGTGTCTTCCAATCGGCATTGGCCATGGCCCGGCGGTAGGCGGCGTCGAGCCCCTCGTCGAGGATTCGCTCGAGGCGCGGGATGTCGGCCTCGCCGAGTCCGCGCCCGAAGTAGCCCGGCGCGGCCATGCCGTCGCCCGCCAGCACACGGACACCGAAGCCCAGGGTCGCGTCCTCGCCGGCGGCCTTGGCATCGCCGTTTTCCGCGGACGCGTATTTGCCCTGGATCGCTTCGAGACGGATGTCGGCGTAGCGGAGGTGTGCGCGCGACCGGGCGCGAGAGGTGACCATGTCGCGCACCATGGGCGCCACCTGCTGGATGAGATCGATGCTGATCGAGGCGGTCATGGGCGGGATCGGGTTCAGAGGGGCTGGAAGGGCTCGACCCAGACCGGCTCGCCCGCGGAGACGTCGCCCCGCTCCTCCTCGATGACGACGAAGCAGTTGGCGGCGGTCATCGAGCTCAGGATACCCGAGCCTTGGGGGCCCGTGGTGCGCACCTCCCAGCGGTCGTGGGCATACGTCAGGATGCCGCGCTTGAACTCGCGCCGGCCGGTCTTCTTCGACATGGGCTCGACCGCCGTGGCGCGGAACGGCTGCACAAAGAGCTCGCGTCGCCCGGCGAGCTTCCACAGCGCGGGGCGGACGAAGAGGTGGAAGGTGAGCATGGAGGCGACTGGATTGCCCGGCAGGCCGAAGAAGTGCGCGCTTCCGATGCTGCCGACGGCGAGCGGCCGCCCCGGCTGCATGGCGACCTGCCAGAAGTCGATCCCCCCCGCCTGCTGGAGCACGGCCTTGACGAGATCGTAGTCGCCGACGGAGACACCCCCCGAGGTCAGGACCACGTCGGCGTGCTCGGCCGCACGGAGCAGGCGGGCGTGGAGCTCGTCGAACTGGTCGGGCACGATGCCGTCGTCCACCGCGGTCGCGCCCGCGCCCTCGACGAGGCCGCGAAGCGAGAACCGGTTCGAGTCGTAGATCTGCCCCGGCTTGCGGACGCTCCCCGGCTCGGCGACCTCGTCTCCCGTGGAGAGGATGGCCACGCGCGGCTTCCTGCGCACGAGGAGCTGGGCCAGGCCGAGGGACGCGGCAATGCCGATCTCCTGCGGGCGGAGCACGCCGCCTGCCGGCAGCACCACCGTGCCCGCCTGCACGTCCTCGCCGCGACGGCGGGTGTTCGCGCCGGCCGCGAGAGGGCCGACGATCGCGCTGCCGCCGCGACGCTCGACGACTTCCTGCGGATAGACGGTGTCCGCGCCGGCGGGCATGGGCGCTCCCGTCATGATGCGGAGGGCCTGGCCCGTGCGGAGCGTGCCGGCGAAAACCGATCCCGCGGCGAGCTCAGCCACGACCTCGAGCCCGCGTGTGCCCGTGCCGGGGATATCGGTCGACGCGACGGCATAACCGTCGACGGCCGAGTTGTCGGTGGGCGGCACGTCCATCTCGGCGCGGATATCGTCGGCCAGGACGCGGCCGAGCGCCGCGGCCAGGGGCAGGAGCTCCGGCGGGGCCGCAGCGGGGATGCGATCCAGGATGTGAGCCTGGGCGTCCCGCACCGAGATCATGGCGACATTATAACGTGGGCGGAGCGACCTTGGCGTGGGGGCAACAACTGGGGCTCCCGCCACTTGTGCTAGGATACCGCCGCCATGGCGGTGACGTGTGGGCGCTGCGGCTGGCAGGGCGACGAGGCGCGTTACTGCGCGCGATGCGGCGCCGACTTGGGCGCGCCCTCCGCCGCTCCGCCAGCGTCGTTTTCGCGGCCGCCTCGGAGAGCGCCCGCGCCGGGTTTCGCGCCCGTCACCGCCGCGACCCGGCCCGCCGGCTTCTGGATCCGCTTCGTCGCGGTCATGATCGACGGCGTCGTCCTTCTCGTCGCCCAGGGCATTCTCTTCGGCGCGGGCTGGATGATGTTGGGCGGTGGCATGAACGCCGGGATGCTTGTCAGGGGCACGACAAGCCTCTTCAGCTCGATCATCGGCGCGGGGTACAGCATCGTCTTCCACTGGACGTGGGGCCAGACGCTCGGCAAGATGGCGCTCCAGATCCGGGTGGTCAGCATGAACGGCGGACCGCTGTCTTTCGGCCAGTCTGTCGGCCGTTATTTCGCGACCTTCCTGTCTGCCCTCATCCTCGGGATCGGCTTCATCATGGCCGGCGTCCGCGCCGACAAGCGGGCGCTGCACGATCTGCTGGCCGGCACCCGGGTCGAACACATCTAGCCGTTCTCGCTCCAGGATCGTGCCCATGCCGCTGCCGCTGCCGCTCAGGAATTGCTTGGCCGGGTTGATCCTGGATGCGCTCCATGACAGTGGCGCGCGCCGCGGGCTGGAGGCCGTCGCGGCGGTTTGCGCCGACCCGGGAGCGCTCGAGGGACCGGGCGTGCTGCCCGAGCCGTTCCCGCGGGAGATTTTCGAGCGCCGGGACGGCGGCTGGCGGCTCAAGAGCGGTTTCAAAGGCCACGAGAGCGAGTTCGCGGAGCGCGCCGAGCGCGCCCGGCGGCTGCTGCACCTGCGGCCCTTCGACGCCGAGGACCCGCCGCTGGGAGTCGCGCTGGTCGCCGCGGCGCTGCTCTTCCACGCGCATCTCTACTTCGAGGTCCACGAGCTCCTCGAGCCCTACTGGCTGCGCGCCGAGGGCGGTGACCGCGAGGCGCTTCAGGGCCTGATACAGGTGGCCGTGGGCTTCCAACACTTGGCCAACGGCAATGTCAGCGGTGCGCGCGCCCTGCTGCACGATGGCTGCGGGCGCGTCCTCGAGCGGACGCTTGCCGGCGTGCCGCTGGATCCGTTCGGGCGGGCGCTCCAGCGCACCCTCGACCGCGTGCTGTCCCTCGGCGAAGACGCGCCGCGTGGTTTCGACTGGAACGACGTGCCCCGCTTTCCCGTCAGGACCTCCAGTGGCTGAGACGCGGGCAGTGGCTGAGACGCGGGCGGTGGCTGAGGAGCGGGCCGGCAGGCGTCGCCCAGGGTCACGGAGGTAGCCATGGGGAGGCTCTACTTGGTCGCCGACGGTGGGGAGATCGCGAGGCGGCGGCCGCTCGTGGCGGCGGGGCGCCTGGTCGAGGCCTGGCCCGATCTGCACACGAAGGGCGAGTTCTGGATGGGAGAGGGCGCAAAGACGCTCCTGGACGCGACGGGCGAGCGGCTGCAGGCGAAGCTCGAGCTCGATCCCGCGTCCGTACCCGTGTATTACGGCCCGCGGCTCTGTGATGTCGAGTCGCTGCCCGCGGAGGAATCGCTGCAGACACGCGCGCTGTCCGCACGCGGCATCGCGGTGGCGTGGGTCACGATGGACCGCTTCGGGGAGCGGGCGCAGTACGAGCCCAAGTCGCCGGTGGACCCCGTGTTCTACCTGAGACGGCCCGGCGGCAAGGCCGCCCACGTCTGGCGTCTCTTCCAGTCGAGGGCGGAGGCGCTGGTCTACATGGCCGAGTACTTCGGCAATGATCCTGAGGGTCGGCAGTGGGCCGAGGGGCTCGCCGCGGCCACCTGGGAAGAGATGATCGAGCGCTATGCGACCCATCACTAGCAAGACAGCGGAGGCGATCGAATAGCCATGGAACTCGGCCTCAAGGGCAAGACCGTTCTCGTCACCGGAGGCAGCAAGGGCATAGGCCGCGCGACGGCGCGCGCGATGGCGGCTGAGGGCGCCCGCGTCATGATCTGCTCGCGGAGCGCGCCCGCTCTCGAGGAGGCCGCCGGCGCCATCCGGCGCGAGACCGGGCAGGCCGTCGAAATCGTCGCCGCCGATCTGAGCCGGCTCGAAGGCGTCGAGAGCGCCGCCGCGGCGGCCATCCAGCGTCTCGGACGGCTCGACGTCCTCGTCAACAATGCGGGCGCGATCAAGGGCGGTGATTTCCTCGCCATTCCTGACGCCGAATGGATCACGGGATGGAGTCTCAAGCTCCTGGGCTATATCCGCATGGCGCGGACGGTCCTTCCGCAGATGCGGACGCAGGGCGGGGGACGCATCGTCAACGTGGTCGGCATGGCGGCGCGCAACCCCGCGACGACCTACATGATGGGCGGCGCCGCCAACGCCGCGCTCATCAACTTCACCAAGGCCCTTGCCGATCTCGGCGCGCCGTCCAACATCCTCGTGACGGCGGTTTCGCCGGGCCCCGTCAAAACGGATCGCTGGGACAGCCTCCAGCGCCAGCAGGCCGCCGCCGCCGGCAAGGACCTCGAGACCTTCGTGAAGGAGCAGAACCGGAACTTCCCGCTCGGGCGCATCGCGCTGCCCGAAGAGGTCGCGGACCTGGTGTGCTTCCTGGCCTCGGACCGCGCGTCCTTCCTCACGGGCATCGCCATCACGGTCGACGGCGGGATGAGCCGGGGGGTCTACCTCTAGGCCGAAGGCGTCCAATCCAGCCGGATTTGCGCGATCCAACCGGGAAAGGCCTCGTGAAACTAAGAACATTCACCTGTTCAACTATGCGAACTTGTTCTTGACACCCGGTAGGCGCGTCAGTAGGGTATGCCCACGTAAAATGGGCTTGGGTCGTCGGCCCATGGTTGCGGACGCGTTTTACGGGGAGCGATCCCCATGCGCCGCCGGTGAGCCGGGGAGAGTGCCCCTTCGGTCCTGATCGCGGCAGGAGGCCAGCGATGCCCGCAAAGCTGTTTGTCGGGAACCTCTCCTTCCAGGCCACGGAAGAGGACCTCCGGGAGCTCTTCCAGCAGGCCGGCACGGTCGAATCGGTGCGCATCGTCACCGATCAGTTCACGGGGCGTCCGCGAGGCTTCGGGTTCGTCGAGATGGCGACCAAGGAGGAAGCCGCCAAGGCGGTCGAGATGCTCAACGGCCGGCTCTTCCGCGATCGCAACCTCGTCGTGGACGAGGCGCGGCCCCAGCCCCAGCGTGGGGCTGGTGGCGGCGGCCCGCGCGGCGGCGGCGGTGGCGGGCCGCGCGGCGCTGGGCCGGGAGGCGGCGGGGGAAACTGGCGCCGGTAACGAAGACCAGGCCCCGGGGCGAGAGTCCTGGGGCCTTTTTCAAGGGATCTTATGCTAATCATATGGTGATGTCGTGAACAAGCCCGGAGTACCCGCGCCGGGGTTCATCAAGCGGATCGGCCCCGTCATCGACGAGCGGCGCGCCGTGGAATTCCGGCCGCTTGAGAGCTCGGAGCTCGTAAACCGTTTGAGCAATCCGCGGCTGCCCTTTGGTTGGACAGTCAACCCTTTCCGCGGCTGCGAGTTCGGCTGTCGATACTGCTATGCCAGGCCGACGCACGGCTATCTGGGTCACACCGACCCTGCCGAGTTCGAGACGCGGATCTACGTGAAGCAGGCCGACGAGGCGAAGCTCCGCTCGCGCTTGAAGCGCGCGCGGGAGAGCGGCGAGGAAGTAGCCATAGGAGCGGCAACGGACCCCTACCAGCCGGCCGAATCGCGCTTCGGGGTCACGCGGCGGGTGCTCGAAAGCGTCGAGCGGGTGCCCGGCCTGCGGGTCGGCATCACCACGAAGTCTCCGGCCATCACGCGCGACATGGACCTGCTCCGGCGGATCGCGGCGGCGGGAGAGCTCGTGGTCAATATCTCGCTCACCTCGCTCGACGCGGCCCTCCTCCGTCGCATCGAACCCCGCGCCCCGCGTCCCGATCTCCGTCTCGGGGCCATGGCGGCGCTGACGGCGGCAGGCGTCCCGGCCCGACTCTTTGCCATGCCGGTGCTGCCGTTCCTGACCGACCGCGCGGTCGCGCTGCGGGCGCTCTTCGCCGCGGCGCGCACCGCCGGAGCGCGAGAGGCCATTTGGAACGTCCTCTTCCTCCGCGGCGAGACCCACGGGTTCTTCCTCGACTTCATCGCTCGCGAGTTTCCCCGGCTCCTGCCGC
Source organism: Candidatus Methylomirabilota bacterium (assembly GCA_035936835.1). NCBI lineage: Bacteria > Methylomirabilota (SeqCode) > Candidatus Methylomirabilota bacterium. The sequence continues at coordinate 34,582 of DASYVT010000068.1, forward strand.
GGTACCGCGCGCTGTACGCGGGCGGGGCCACGGCGGAGGCCAGCTACCGTGAGCGCGTGGAGGGGATGGCGGCGCGCGTGGCCCTCGAGGCGGGCTTCCCGGGACGGAGCCGGGCGGACCGGATCGCCGCCGAGCGACCCGCCCGGCCGCGTCAGCTGCTACTCGAGTGGTAGCTGGGCCGGGCCCTCGGGTAGGCCCTCGCCCGCGGGGGCGAGGCCATCCTGCTCGATGAGCGGGCGGAATTTCTCGTAGAGATCGTCGAGCTTGGCGAGGTAGTAGGCGGTGTTCTCGTCCGGAGCCGCGGGATTCCATTCGGCGGCGAGCTTGGCCGCCTCGTTGACTTTCACGCGCTTTCCCTCGCCGGCGACGTAATAGGAAACCTGGTCGCCCGCCTGGTACGGCCGCTCCGAGCGAAGCGCCAGCTCGTAGGCGGCCGAGACGTTGCGCTTTCTGTCGCGGAGCTTGTCCTGGTAGCCGGCGGGTGACTCCTGGAGCGTCTCCGTTTTCATGAACTGCTTGACCGGCACGCGGTGGGCCTCAAAGTCCTCCTGCCAGCGCTTGACGAGGGCGGGGATCTCATCGCGTCGCCCCGTCAGCAGCAGCCGGAACATCTCCTCCAGCCACAGGCGTTGGAAGAGCTCGATGCCGCGTGAGCGCAGCCCCGAGCCCTTGACCAGGAGCTTGCCGCGGTGGTCGAGCAGGACGTAGTTCTTCATCTTGTAGGAGAGCATGGCCTCGTAGCGGCCCCCGAGCTCGAGCTGGATGCCGGGCGGCAGCACGCGCTCGAGCTCGGCGATGAGGGTCTCCTCGTCCCTCCCGGCAGGCGGGACGAAGTAGAGGCCGTCGGTGTCCACCTCTATGACCGACGCGCCCAATTCGCCGAGACGCTCCACGAGCGACATGACCAGCGCGCGCCCTTCCCCGGTGACGCGGTTGGCGGCGTCGTAGTCGTTCCAGTGCCCCTGCGAGAAGGCGAGATAGCCGTAGAAGGAGTTGATCAGGATCTTGAAGGTCTGCTGGAGGGCGCCGAGGAGCGTTCGGTCGGCCTCGGCCGGCGCCTCGCGCGCGAGCCGCTTGGCCGCCAGCCGGAACTCGCGGAGATCGCCGAGCAGCTTCGGGAAGACGCCCAGAGTGTCGCGGGCGGGCGCGATCTTCCGCGTCAGCATGAGCGACGGGTAGAGCGAAGTGACGTCGGCGTGGAGCACCGGCCGGGCCACGCCCGTGAGAAGCACCGTCGTGTAGCCTCCGGCCACGGCCTTGCCCGCCGCCGGCGCGGGCACGGCGCGACGCTGGTGCAGGTACTCGCGCATCAGGAGCCCGTCGATCTTGGTCGCGTTGCCTCGGAGCACCACTGATTCGTAGGACAGCGGCAGCGCCTGGGCCTGGACGAAGTACGGCGGCGAGAGCAGCCCCGAGAGCGCCAGCGTCTCGACCACGTCGTCGCGCGCGTAGGCCATGAGCCGTTCGGGTTCTTCCCGGAAGATGCGGGGGATGTCTTCGGGCGGCAGGTACGTGCGCTCCGGCGCCGCGATGCCGAAGTGGCGCGCGACGTCCTTGAGGCCGTAGGACTCGAGGTCGCGGGCGGCGATGTCATAGAGCTGGACGAGGATCCACGTGTCCACGATGTGACGGCCGGCGACCGCGTAGCGACGGTAGGCGATGGTGCGCTCGGCCACCTGCATGCGAGAAGGCCGGCCGGTCAGCGCCGAGCCGTCGCGCCCCCAGGCGAGCGGCACCTTGTGCCGCCGGGCGCGCGCCTCGATGTACTCGAGGTCGAAGCGGAAGATGTTGTGGCCCTCGAGCACGTCGGGGTCGCGCTCCCGGATCAGGCGTCCGCACTCCGCCAGCAGCTCGGCCTCGCTCATCAGGGCGCCGGAGAGCACCGTGGTGAAGCCCGCCGAATCGGCGATCGCGATGGCAATGATGCGGTCGGACTCGCGGGCGGCGTTGGGGAACTCGAAGCCGGGCGCCGTCGTGACTTCGATGTCCACGGCCATGCGGTGCACGTCCTCGAAGGCCATCCCGAGGAAGGACGTCCGGCCCGTGCGGAGCAGGAACTGGTGGACGGGGTCCGAGAGGAATAGATAGGGCGCGTCCGGGACTCCCGCGGTGCGACCGGAGACGCGCTGGGCGTGGTCGCGCGCCTTGAGGCAGTGGCTCCAGGCGGGGAACTCGGCCAGCCAGCGGTACGCCGCATCGCCGTCGAGGGGCACGATGGTCGCATCCCCTTTGAAGCCCGTCAGCAAGTTTGGGTCCGCGAGGAGCAGGAAGGGCCGGAAGGGCTCCTCGGTGACGCGCGCGACACCGTCGCGCGACCAGATCCGCACGGCCTCCTCGCCGGCCTCGAAGGCGACCTGCCCGGAGGTGCCTGCGCGACCGAAGAGCAGGCGGTTGTCGTAGAAGGGCAGGGGCAGGCGCGTCAATTCAGGAGACCCCCGTCAATTCAGGAGACCAATGAGGCGATGGAGCTCCCTGCGCGCCGCCGTGTAGCGCGGCTCGATGGCGATGGCGCCCTGGAGCTCGCGAATGGCTTCATGGACCTTGTGCCGGCGCACATAGATGCGCGCGAGGTTGAAGTAGGGAAAGTGCCGGGGCTCGTAGCGCGGCGCGACCTTGGCGCGCTCGAGCCACGGCATCGCTTCGTCTTCACGGCCGAGCTCGATCAAGTACGCGCCGATGTCGTTGTACGGGTTGCCGAACGTCGGGTCCACGGCGATGGCGGTCCGGCACTCCGCGATGGCGTCCTCGTGCCGGCCTTGGTGGGAAAGCGCCCAGCCGAGGAAGGTGTGGGCTTCGGCGGTCGGCTGTATCGCGATCGAACGGTGGTAGCACTCGATCGCCGCGTCGATCCGGCCGGCCATCTGCTCCTCGTAGCCGCGCTCGAAGTGCTCGCGCGCCTCCCCCGCCCACTCGCGCTCGGCCATGTCGCGCCCGCTAGGCGTCTTCGATCGCCTTGCGGTAGGTGGGCAGGTCCACGAGGCCGGTCAGCCGCCTGCCGCCCTCCACGATGATGGTCGGGATCGCGCGCACCCGGTCACGGGTCACCGCTTCCTCGTAGTCACGCGTCACGGCGTCGCGTGCCGCGCCGCTCTCCAAGTCACGGAGAAAGCGCGTCATGTCCGCGCCGGCTTCCTTGACGACACCCACCAGCTCGTCCGGCTTGGCGATATTGATGCTCCGGCCGAAGAAGGCCGCGTAGAGGAGCAGGTGGAGACGGTCGAACGCCTGAGCACCCTGGAGCTCCACGCACTTGGCCGCCTCCAGCGCCGGCAGGGACCAGTTCGGGTAGTCATCGCGGGGCCACGGCGTGTACGTGATGCCGTCGCTCGCCGCCATGGCGCCGCAGCGGCGCCACCCCTCTTCCCGGTACGTGCCCTTGAACACGACCGACGGGTCGGGCTCCGGGCGAAGCGGAAAGGCCTTCCACTGGATGACGAGGTCGTCACCCATCTCATCTTTAAGTCTCCGGAGGCGCACGGCCGCCGGGTAGCACCACGGTCAGAGGTAATCAGCGTATTCCACGATGTGCACAGGCATGGTCGCCTCCCGGAGTGATTGTACCGGGTGTGATTGTACCGCAAGGGGCGGTCACGAGGCGGACCGCGTGACGGTTGCGATATACTCCCGCGCATGACGCGAGGATCCCTCGTCGGAGTCCTTTTGTGCGCCGCCGTCGCCGGCGGCTGCGCCGGGTCCATCTCCTTCGAGAACGCGACCCCGAAGACGCCGGAGCGCGTCGAGGGGCGTCTCGTCAAGCCGGGCGGGTCCGGGCCTTTTCCCGCGCTCGTCCTTCTTCACGGCTGCCACGGCGTCTCCCCGCAGGTCTACGCCTGGGCGCGCTGGCTTGCCGACCGGGGCTACGTCGCCTTCGTTGTAGACAGCTTTGGGCCGCGCAAGGAGCCGGCGGACTGCAAGGACGACCCGAGCCCCGGCGCCATGCCCAACACCGCGCGCTTCGACGATGCGATCGGCGCCTTGCGGTATCTGCAGTCCCGGCCGTTCGTTGTTCCGGATCGGGTCGCGTCGTTCGGCTGGTCACAGGGGGGACAGTACGCCATGTCGGTCATCAACGGGCCGACCCTCGAGCGCGCCCGCGCGCGGGGGGTCCCGCTGCCGCCGGTGGGATTTGCCGCCGGCATCGCCATGTACCCGGGCGGATGCCGCGACTACGCCAAGGAGCTGGTCGTGAGACCCCTGCTCCTTCTAATCGGCGGCTCAGACGACTGGACGCCGCCCCAATACTGCCGCGAGATGGCGGCGAACGTGAGGGCGCGCGGCGCCGACGTGACGCTCGTCGAGTACAAGGGCGCCTACCACTACTTCGACGTGGTCGGCCAGCGGAAGGAGGTGCTCAAGGACATCGAGCAGCCGTTCACGCGGGGCAGCTACGGCGTGACCGTCGCGTACGATCCCGAGGCGGCGGCCGACGCCCAGCGGCAGGTCGAGGCCTTCCTGGCGCGGGTCCTCAAGGGCGCGCGGCCGCGCTGACGCCGCGTCTGCCGTTGCTCTCTCACGGCGCGGCGTGCTAGCGTGGGCGACTGATTCATGGACGCGTCGGTCGAGCTCGTCAAGCGGCTCCTGGCCTCGGTGGTGCACATCCACGCCGAGGTGCCTGCGGCCCATCCCTCCGCGCGGATACTCGGCGACGAGCGCATGGGTACCGGCATCATCGTGGACCCCTCGGGGCTCATCCTGACCGTCAACTACGTGGTCATGGGCGGCGAGACCATCCAGGTGAGCTTCGGCAAGGGGCGCTCCCAGCGGGCGGAGATCGTGGCCCAGGACTTCGAGCTCGGGCTTGCCTTGTTAAAGGTCAAGCGGACGAACCTGCCGGCGGTGCCTGTCGCGTCCTCGGATGACCTGGACCGCGGTGAGCCCGTCTTCGCGCTCGGTGCCACGGGTCCCAGGGAGCGGCGTGTGTCGGGCGGGCTCTTGACCTACCTCGGCGAGTTCGAGGCGTACTGGGAATATCTCCTCGATCGGAGCCTGGTGTCGAGCGCGGCGAATCCCGGCTTTGGCGGCGGCCCGCTGTTCACGATCACAGGGCGGATGGTCGGCGTGGTCTCGCTCAACCTGGGCGAGATCATGCGCGTGTCGCTGGCCATCCCCGGCGAGTGCTACCTGGCGAATCGCGAGGAGTACCTGCGCCACGGGCGCGCGGTCAGCCGACCGCAGCGGGCGTGGCTGGGCGTCTTCGCCCATCCGCTCGACGAGGGCGTGGTGGTGGCGGGGCTGGTGCCCAATGGGCCCGGCGCGCGCTCGGGCATTCGCGAGGGCGACGTCATCCTCTCGCTCGACGCCCACCAGGTGCCGACGCGGAAGGACCTGTACCTGTCCCTCTGGCGGCGAGGGCCGGGAGAGCGGATCGCGCTCGAGGTGATGCGCGATAACGAGCTCAAGCGGCTCGACGTGACCGGCGGCGACCGTGCGGACTTCTACAAGCAGATCTCCTGACCGGAGGGAACAGTGGACCTGGGATTGAAAGGCAAGGTGGCGCTCGTGGTGGCGGCGAGCAAGGGTATGGGCAAGGCCTCGGCCATGGGTTTCGGGGCTGAAGGCGCGCGCGTGGCCATGTGCGCGCGCGGCGAGGCCGACCTCAAGGCGGCAGCCGAGGACGTGCGCAAGCAGACGGGCGCGGAGGTGATCGCGGTCCCGGCGGACGCCAGCCGGCCAGAGGACATCGAGCGCGTCGTGGCCAAGGCGCGGGAGACGTGGGGCGGGGTGGACGTGCTGGTGGCCAACGTGGGCGGGCCGCCGCCCGGGCCGTTCGACCAGCTGAGTGACGAGCAGTGGAAGGCCGCATTCGAGCAGGTGCACCTCTCGACGGTCCGCTTCATCCGGCTGGTCCTACCCGACATGAAGAAAAAGAAGTGGGGGCGAATCCTCGCCATCCAGTCGAGTTCGGTCAAGCAGCCGGTCGATGGCCTGATCCTCTCGAACGGCATTCGGCCCGGGATTGCGGGGATGTTCAAGACGCTCGCCAACGAGCTCGCGAAGGACGGCATCACGGTCAACATGGTCCTGCCGGGGCGCATACGGACGGACCGCTTCATCGGGCATCAGAAAGACCTGGCCGCGCGCGCCGGGAAAAGCCTGGAGGAGTGGCTCGCCACGCGCTCGACGCCGGACATCCCGATGGGGCGGATCGGCACTCCCGAGGAGTTCGCCAACATGGTCGTGTTCCTCGGCTCCGAGCGAGCCTCGTACGTCACGGGATGCGTCGTGCAGGTGGACGGCGGGTTGATCAAGAGCGTGGTGTAGTCGATGTCATGAGGACGCTGCGCACCGCCATCGCGAGCTTCCGTGCGCACCGGGGATTCTTCCACGCCGCGGGGCTCGCGTTCAGCTTCCTGACGTGTCTCGTGCCCATCCTCTTCTTCATCGTCTCGCTGGCGGGCTTCGTCCTCAGCCGCAAGGCCGCGTCGGAGATGGTGCTCAAGCAGCTGTCCGAGCTGATCCCGGTCTACAGGGACGAGCTGCACACGTCCCTTACGGAGATCATCCGGCGGCGAAGCCTCTCGGGTCTCTTGGGCACGGCCGTCCTCCTGCTCTTCGCGAGCCAGCTCTTCGCATCGCTGCGGCTCGTGCTCAACGACATCTTCGGCTTCAGCCGGGGGCCGGGGCTCCTGCGCGAGATCGGGAAGGACCTGGTGCTCCTCTTCATGATGGGCGTGCTGTTCCTGGGAAGCATCGTCGTCTTCGATCTCTTCGGATGGATCCGGCTCCTGCTGATCGCGCCGGCGCAGATGCCGTCCGAATGGATCCGCTCGCTCTTCATGGCGCTCGCGCTGGGCTTCAGCACCATGCTGTTCTTCATCATGTACCGCTACTTCCCTCACCAGAGGGTATCGGCGGGCGCGGCGCTGGCGGGGGCGCTGCTGGCCGCGGTCCTGTGGGAGGCGGCGAAGCAAGGGTTCCGCTGGTACATCCTGCGAGTAGGCATCTACGACCGAATCTATGGCCCGCTGGGAGCGCTCGTGGGTCTGGGCATGTTTGCCTACTACTCAGGCATCGTGTTCATTCTGGGCGCCGAGTTCACTGAGGCGCTTAGATCGCGGAAGGACCGCGGGTAGGAGGCCGCGGCCGAAGGTTTTTTGCGTTGCGGTTGGCGTGCCGGGGCCGTGGGCCTGTGGTAGGTTGTGGCGGCCATGACTGACCCGCCCGTCCAAGCGCTCGAGGGCGTGCGCGTCCTCGAGCTGGCTCACCTGATCGCCGGCCCGACCTGCGGCATGTACCTCGCGGACATGGGCGCTGACGTCATCAAGGTCGAGTCGCGCGAGTCACCTGATGCCTCCAGGACAGTGTACGGGATCGCGCGGGCGGGTGAAGGCATCCTGCATCTCACGGTGAACCGCAACAAGCGCGCCCTCTGTCTCGACCTGGGGACGCCCCTGGGGCGCGAGGCCTTCTACCGGGTAGTCAAGACGGCGGACGTCGTCCTCGAGGGCTACCGCAACGGGGTGGCGGAGAAGCTCGGCATCGACTACGCCACGCTCCGGCCGATGAACCCGCGGCTCATCTATTGCTCCGTGTCTGCCTTCGGGCCCGAGGGGCCGTGGCGCAGCAAGCCGGGTCTCGACGCGCTGGCCCAGGCGGTCGGCGGGCTCATGGCGGTGACGGGCGAGGCGGACGGCGGCCCGGCGCTCGTCGGGGCTCCGGTGGTGGACACGATCGGAGGCCTGCTGGCGGTGCAGGGCATCCTCACGGCGTTGATCGCCCGGGGGCGAACGGGCGAGGGACAGCGGGTGGACGTCTCGCTGCTCGACGGGGTCCTGCTCTCGCACTTAGCAAGGCTGTCGGTCTTCCACGAAACGGGGGTGGCGATTCCCCGCTACGGCAGCGGACATCCGAACCTCGTACCGTACCAGGCCTTCCGCGCGCGCGACGGGTGGATCTTCCTGGCGGTCTGGAAGGACGCCACGTGGCGGCCCTTCTGCGATGTGGCCGGCCGGCCCGCGCTCGCCGACGACCCGCGCTTCGCGACACGCGCGGACCGGCTCGCGAACCGCAAGGAGCTGACGGCGCTGCTCGAGATCGCCATCGCCGAGCGAACGATCGAGGAGTGGATGGCGGCGCTCGAGCCTATCGACGTGCTCTGCGCGCCGATCAACGACTACGCTCAGCTGGTGCGGCACCCGGCGGTGCGGGCGACCCGAATGATCGTCGAGCAGGAGCACCCGCGGGCCGGGCGCTTCACGACCATGGCCCCGGCGGTCAAGCTCGAGAAGACCCCGGGCACGATACGGACGGGGGCGCCGGCCCTGGGCGAACACTCGCGCGAGATCCTAGGAGAAGCGGGCCTGGCGCCGGCCGAGCTGGACGCGCTGGCCGCCCAGGGCATCATCTGACACGTTCCCCCAAGGCATCATTGACACGTTCCCCCAAGACATTATCTAAGACGTTCCCAAGGAGGAGAGAGCTCAGATGGCGATGACTCCGATGCTCAGGGACAAGGTCGCGGTGGTGACGGGTGCGGCCCGCGGGATCGGGCGTGAGATCGCGATCCTCATGGCCCAGTACGGCGCCAAGGTGGTCGTGAACGACTACGGCGGGAGCGCCGACGGCAAAGGCGGCGAGCAAGGTCCGGCCGACGAGGTGGTCAAGGAGATCAAGGCCAAGGGCGGCCAGGCCGCGGCCAACTACGACTCGGTGTCGACCATGGCGGGCGGCCAGGCCATCATCCAGACCGCGCTCGACCGGTTCGGGGGCATCGACATCGTCGTCAACAATGCCGGCATCCTCCGGGACCGCATGATCTTCAACATGACGGAGGAGGAGTGGGACGGCGTCATCAACACGCACCTCAAGGGCGCGTTCGCCGTGACGCGGGCCGCCGTCCCGCACATGAAGGAGAAGAAGTGGGGGCGCTTGGTCAACATGACCTCCACCTCGGGGCTCGTGGGCAACGTCGGGCAGGCCAACTACGCCGCAGCCAAGCTCGGCATCGTGGGGCTGACCAAGGTGACGGCCCTCGACATGGCCCGCTACAACGTCACGGCCAACTGCATCTCGCCCTTCGCGTGGACGCGGATGATCGGGACCATCCCGACGGAGACCGAGGCGCAGAAAGCGCGTGTCGAGAAGATCAAGAAGATGGGGCCGGAGCACATCGCCCCGGTGGCGGTCTTCCTCGCGAGCGATGCCGCCAAGGAGATCTCGGGGCAGGTCTTCGGCGTGCGCGGCAAGGAGATCATGCTGTTCAACCATATGCGGCCGATCCGGAACATGCACCACGACCAGGGCTGGACGCCCGAGCGGCTGGCGGAGATGTTCCCGGGCACGCTCAAGCACCATCTGGTTCCGCTGGAGACCTCCGGACAGTACTTCAACTACGATCCGCTCGTGTGATATGGCCCGCGTTTCCAGCGACTTGCGCGGCATCTCGTTCGTGTTTGTCCGTGTTTTGTCCGTGTTCCCTGAGCGCGACGACGGCGCCCGGGGCCCGCCGATAGGCCTCCAGGCGGTCGAGCCCGCGCTGCGCGAGCTGGAGGTCGCCGATCTGGTAGCGGTGGAACACGGCCATCGTCTTGTGGCCGGTGATGTCCATCGCCGTCTTGTAGTCGTTGCCCGCGGCGATGAGATCCCGCGCCGCGGTCCGCCGGAGGTCGTGGAAGAGCTTGCCGGCCAGCCCCGCCGCTCTCGTCGCCTTCGTCCACGCCGCCCACAGCGTGTGTCGGCTGATCGGTCGGCCCGCGCGATGGAAGACCCAGGGGATGAGGCGATCGTTCTGTGCGCGCGTCCGCCATCGGCGCTCGATGAGCGCGCCGAGGTTGTTGAGCGCGCCGTCCTGGCGCCGGAGCGGGAGCAGGCGCCCCTCGCCGTTCTTGGAGTCGCCGAGGCGCAACGTTCCCCGCGCCCGGTCGACCGCGGGCCACGCCAGCGACAGGCTCTCGCTCCGCCGCCATCCCGTGAGGTAGGCGAAAGTCACCACATCCCCGTGGTCCGCGTCCAGATGCCGCAGGAGCCGCTCGATCTCGACTCGCTCGAGGAAGCCTTGGCGGGCATTCTGGACCTCGATCGCTGGGAACGGCGGCACGCTTGTCAGGCGCCCCTGGCGGCGAGCGAGGTTCAAGGCGGCTCGGAGATAGCTGAGGCGGAGCTGCACCGTCCCCCGTGCCCGCCCCGTGCTGAGCTGCTCAGCCGCCCACGCCTCGAGGCGTGCGGCGGTGACCGCGAGCACGCGGTCGGAGCCGAAGGCCCGGCGGAGATGGTTCACCACGCTCTGAATGTCGCCCGCCGCCTTGCTGCCCTTGAGACGGCAGTGCGCGAGGTAGGCGTCGAGGATCTCGTCCACGGTCGCCTTCGCCGCCGTCGGTTCAATGAACGTGCCGCGCTGGACCTCGGCGAGCCGCTGTCTGAGCGCCCGCTCGGCGTCGCGTGGTAGGACCTGCCGCGGCGGCTTCCCGACGAGCTTGGCGACCGATTCTCTGACTTCCTGCCCGTGGACGTAGTAGGCGATCGCCCAGGTGCCGTTCGCCCGCTGGTACGCGCGGCCGAAGCCCCTCATCCTCCGCCCCGCCGCACGTACACGACTTGGCGCCGGAGCCTGAGCGCCTCGAGGATCTTCGGCCCCGGTTCTCTCCGCCCCGCCAGCACGTCCGAGAGATACGCCGGCGTTACGCCCAGCGTCTCGGCGAGGGCCTGCTGTGAGCCCGCCCTCTTCGCCCGTTGCCGTAGCAGCTCCACGAGATCCACCTTGCTCAACGGCTTCATTCATGGCCTCCTCCTTCGGTAGTGTAGATACGCATGAAAGCGTATTAGTGGAAGCCATGTCAAGCCCGTTGCGCCGCCCGCTGACGGTAGGCCTCGATCGCCGCCGCGCTGAAGCGGAGGTTGCGGGTGCCGGTCTCGACGACGAGGCCCCGATAGCGCTTCCTCGCCTGTCGATAGAGCGTTGCTGGCGCGATGCCAAGGCGCCGAGCGGCCTCCTCGACCTCGAGCGGCTCGTCTTGCGCCGTCGGCGAGGCCTGCTCCGCCGGCATCGCGGCCATCGCGGTCTGGACCGCCGCCTGGGCGCGGAGCAGCCGGAACCCGAGGTCGGTGAGCACGACGCGTGGGAGCGTGCGCGCCATCTCCGGCTGATCGGCCAGATCGTCGAGCGTCGGGACCCGCACGGGCTCACTCATGTCTCGCTCACGGTTCAAGATCATTGGCCGGATCGTCGGGGTCGGTGGTGGGGCTAGACATCACCAGACGAAGGATTTCCCCTTCGTGCTGGCGCGCCGCCACCAAGAGAGCTTCGGGAAACGTGCCATCGGCCTCGATCAGCAGCTTGCCCCCAGAGGCGGTCACCCGGACGCCGGCCTTCGTCAGTAGGCTCAAGATGGACTCGGCATCGGAGCGGCGATGGCCACCCGCGGGGCCGGTGCCGTGGACATCATCTCCAGCCCGGCTAGGGCCCGGAAAAGGTCCCCCAACGTCCCCAAGGTCCCCCTGTTTCGGCTCGGAGCGGGGCGTATCTGGGGT
>DASYVT010000069.1 GCA_035936835.1 Candidatus Methylomirabilota bacterium
GCTCGGCCAGGACGAGCCACTCGAGCCCGCGGCGGCGCTCGGGCGAGACCGGGGGAGGCCCCGCTTCGACGATCTCGAAGAAGGGATCGAGGGCGGTCTCGATGCCCGGCCGGGAGACCGGGAAGGGCGGGCCGTCCGTACCATCCTTTAAAGGGTAGAAGCAGGCGAGGAGCGTGCCCCCCGGCTTGAGGATGTCGTGAAGCGTGCGCGCGTACTCCGCCCTGCGGTCGGGGTCGATGGCGCAGAAGCAGGTGTACTCCCAGACCGCGTCAAAGAGACCGCCGTGGTCGGACGCGAGCGTGAAGACGTCGCGCCGCTCGAAGGCGGCCGCAAGTCGCTCGCGCGAAGCCAGCTGCCGCGCTTCCGTCACGGCGGCCTCGGCGAAATCGAAGCCCGTGACGGCAAAGCCGTGCCGCGCGAGCAGCCTCGCGTCATGGCCGCGCCCGCACCCGGGGACGGCGACGCGCGCGCCGGGCGTGAACGGGCGGCCCGAGGCGAGGCAGGCCTGGAGCGAGGGAGCGGCTTCGCCGAGCTCCCAGCCGTCCTGCCGCTCGGCGTAGAGCCCTTCCCAGTAGGCGGCCGCGCTTACCCGGCTGCGAGGCTCTTCCATTCGAGACCCTCGAAATCGGCGATGGCTCGCTCGGCCCCGGCCTCCCGCAGCTCCGTCTCGCTGTGGGCGGTGGTGACACCGACCGCGCGCATGCCCGCGCGCCGCGCCGCCTCGACGCCGACCAGCGAGTCCTCGAAGACGATGCAGGCGTCGGGCGGGACCCTGAGCCGCGCGGCCGCCAGCTCGTAGACCTCCGGATCGGGCTTTCCCAGCGTTACGTCGTCGGCCGTCACGATGACGTCGAAGTGGCGGCGGAGCCCCACTCCCACGAGCAGCCGATCCAGGTCGAAGCGCGAGGCCGAGGTGCCGACCGCGCGCGGGATGCCGAGTCGCGAGAGCGCCGCGACGAAATCCCGGACGCCGGGCACCGAGACGACACCGCCGCGCGAAAAGTCCACGTAAAGGTCGCGCTTGCGCCGCGCGAGCCGCCGGGCCTCGTGCTTCGGGACGCGGCGGCCGAGGAGCAGGGGCACGGCCTCCTCGCTCGGGCGCCCGATGGTGAGGCGCCAGTACTCCGGGTGCGCCGGCTCCTCGCCGAGCTCGGCGAGCAGCGCCTGCCACGCGGCGCGGTGGTGGACGCCCGAGTCGATCAGGACGCCATCCATATCGAAAATGGCGGCCTCACTCATCTGCCTGGGTCGCGGATGACATCACTTGAGCCGGTACAGCGGCGCGAGCAGTTGGAACGTCTCGCGCGCGGCGCGGACGTAGTCGCGGGGCTTCCACCCTGCGGCCTCCTGGGCCGGCACCGCGCGCCCCAGCACCACCTGGCCGTCGCGCGTGCGCGTGAGCTCGTCGCCCAGCCGCGCGACGTGCTCGGGCGGCAGGTCGGCCAGAACGGCCGCCGGCGCCTCGTCGTGCTCGTTCTTGAACCACGCGAGGCCCTTGGCGCGCCTCAGGACGGGCGCGAGCTTGGGCCCCTGGCGCTTCCACGCCGCCGCCCAGCGCTTCTTGCCGGCGTGCTCGGGACCCGCTTCGAAGAGGAAGCGCACCGCGCCGCGGGAGACCGCCACCTTGAAGTGGCAGTGCTTCTTGTAGCCCCGCTTGTCGAGCGCGAAGGCGACCCACGTGTCATTTGGAGGATTGACGGTCCGGCGCGCGTGTCTGGCGACGTGGGCGAAGGCCTGATCGCCCGCGATGCGCGCCACGTCGGGTAAGAGGTCACGGCCGATCGCCTCGAGCTTGGGGCGGATGCGCGACTTGATGGCCTCCATGCGCGGCTTGATGCCCTCGATGTCGAAGACCTTGAAGTCGGTCGGGGTGAAGCCTGGGAACGCCATGCCGGGGCCTCCTCAGCGGTACGTCGTGTCCGGATCCAGCGGGAAGATCGGCCGCCGGATCCGCTTGAAGTCGAAGCGCGCGAGGTTGGAGGAGGACAGTCCCGGGGCGTCCACCTCGATGATCTCGCTGGCGATGGGCTCGAAGGCGGCCCGGTAGTGGATCGTGGACTTGACGACGAGGAGCTTGTGATCGAGCGGGTCGATCCCGACGAAGCGGATCATCTCGGGGTCGAGCGTCTGCCAGCGGTACGAGATCAGGATGACCTTGACGTCGTTGACGTCGAGGACGGCCGTCGTGCCCAGCCGGCCGGGCAGGCCGCGCGCCATGGGCCCCTTGTGGACGAAGCGGCCGTCGGAGAGCGTGCGGACCCCGCCCGTCACGCGGAGCGGCGCGCCGTGCCTGTCGTCCACCTTGCCTCCAACGTCGAGCGTCACCGAGGCGCCGACACCCGCCTTGGCGCACAGGGCGACGGCCTTCGGGTCCCAGAGGCAGGCGACGACCGCCGAGCGGGCGCCGACGCGCACGAGCTCCCGCAGGATTTCCGTGCCGTCGCCGGCGGCGCCCCCGCCGGTGTTGTCGGCCATGTCGGCCAGCACGATCGGCTTGCCGGGGGCGGCGAGCGCCTTGGCGACGGCCTCGCGCACGGGCAGCGCCGTGTGGATGAACTCGTGCCGGTGCGTCCATGCGGTGTCCGCGAGCCGGTCCGCCAGGCGGTCCGCCAGCGCCTGGTCGTCGTCGGTGAGGACGTAGACGCCGAAGCCCGCGTCCGGGATGTCGGCGTGCGGGAACCCGGCGAAGATGGAGATCGAGATGACCTTCGGGTCCTTCTCCATCTCGGCCGCCAGGTCATAGAGGCGTCGCATCGGCCCGCGCGCCGTCCCCTGGTTGCCGAGCGGCGGCAGGAGGGGCGGCTTGCGGAGCGCGGCCGTGGGCTTCAAGCGCTTGCCGATGATGTCGATCAGCTGTTCGGTCGCCTCGACCCCGCGCTCGGCCATGTCCACGTGCGGGTAGGTCTTGTAGCCGTTGAGCAGGTCGGCGCCGCGCACCATGCTCTCCGAGAGGTTGCCGTGGAAATCGAGGGTGACGGCGATCGGCACGGCCGGACCGACGGCAGCGCGCACGGCCTCGATGAGGTCGCCCTCGCCGTCATCCATCCCCTCCGGCACCATGGCGCCGTGGAGATCGAGCAGGACGCCGTCCACCTTCCCGGCCGCCTTGAGGTCACGGAGCATCCGTTCTTTGACGTGCCCGTAGATGTCCTTCGTGACGAGCCCGGCCGGCGAAGCGGCCGCGGCGACCGACGGGATCAGCGTCGCCCCGCGGCGGGCGGCCGCGTCGATCATGCCGCCGATGCAGGTGCCCGTGTCGCGGAACGCCTCCAGGATCTCGCCGCCGTAGTGGAGGTTGCGCGCCTCGAACTGCGCGCGGTCGGTCGGGAGGTTGCTGAAGGTGTTCGTCTCGTGGGACATCATCGCCAAGAACAGTCTCACCGGGCTCTCCTGTACAATGTCTGCCTCTGGCGTCGCAACCTATCCGACAAGGAGCGTGTCATGGCCGACAGCGAGCACTTTCACAACCTCAAGCGGGGCGGCATCCCGCGCCAGCTGGCCGAAGGACTCTCGGCGCGCGTCTTTCCCGGCGAGCACCTGATGCTCTCCGTGGTCGAAATCTCGCCGGGCTCCGTCTCCCCCGTGCACGCGCACCCCAACGAGCAGTGGGGCGTCTGCCTCGAGGGCGAGTGGGTCCGCATCCAGGACGGCGCCGAGCATCACGTCAAGGCCGGCGACTTCTGGCAGACGCCCCCGAACGTGCCGCACGGCGGGCGCGCGCTGCCGGACAAACGGGCCGTGGTGCTCGACATCTTTTCACCGCCTCGCGAAGAGTACAAGAAGGCAGGGTCTGGGTACAAGTGAGCATACGCGCCCGCGATCCGGCGCGTTTGACAACTTCCCCGGGCGGCCACCATAATCGGGCGCTCGCTATGCCGTCATCCTCTATCTACCTCGTTACCGGCGGAGCAGGCTTCATCGGCTCGCACGTGGTCGAGCGCCTGCTCGCGCAGGGGCACCGCGTCCGCGTGCTCGACAACTTCTCGACGGGCAGCCGGGCCACGCTCGCCTTCGCGAAGGGGAACGGGCGGCTCGAGATCATCCGCGGCGATCTCACGAGCCTCGCGACCGTCGAGCGGGCCGTGCGCGGCGTGACGGCGGTGTTCCACCAGGCTGCGATGCGCTCGGTCCCGCGCTCCGTCGCCGACCCGCTCGGCGCCAACGCCTCGAACGTCACCGGGACGCTCCACGTCCTCGTCGCCGCGGCGCGCCAGAAGAAGAAGCCGCGCGTGGTGTACGCGTCCTCGTCCTCCGTGTATGGCGAGAGGACCGATCTCCCCAAGCGGGAAGACCAGGCGACCGCGCCCATCTCGCCCTACGCCGCGTCCAAGGTCGCGGGTGAGCTCTACGCGTCCGTCTGGAGCCGGCTCTTCGGTGTCGAGACGGTGGGCCTGCGCTACTTCAACGTCTTCGGCCCGCGACAGGACCCCAAGAGCGAGTACGCGGCGGTCATCCCGCGCTTCATCCTGTGGGGCAGGCAGGGCAAGCCGCTCCAGGTCCACGGAGACGGGACGCAGTCGCGCGACTTCACGTACATCGACAACGTGGTCTCGGCCAACCTCCTGGCGGCCGCGGCGCCTGCGGCGGCGGTCTCGGGCAACTCCTACAACGTCGGCTGTGGCAGCCGGACAAGCCTGCTCGAGATCATCGCCTCGTTAGCACGTCTCCTCGGGCGCCCGCTGACGACGAAACACCAGCCGACGCGGGTCGGCGACGTGCCGCACACGCTGGCCGACATCAGCGCGGCCAAGCGCGACATGGGCTACGAACCCCTCGTGGATTTCGGCGAGGGCCTGAGGCGGACGGTGGACTACTTCACGGAGGGGACACGATGACAATGCTGCGCGGCCTCGCATTGACCCTGCTGGCGCTCCTGTTCGCGGCGGCGCCGGCGGCGGCCCAGGGCGCACTCACGGTGCAGGTGACGACCGAGCCGCCGGGGCTCGACCTCACCACCAACCCGTCCTCGGCGATCGCCACGGTCGTCTTCTACAACGTCCAGGAAGGGCTGGTGAAGGTGGACCGGCACGGCAAGCTCGTGCCGTGGCTCGCCGAGCGCTGGTACACGACCGACAGCAGAAACTACACTTTCTTTCTTCGCAAAGGCGTCCGTTTCCACAATGGCCGCGAGATGAAGGCCGCGGACGTCAAGTTCGCGCTGGACCGCGCGGTTAACCCGGAGACCAAGCACCCCTACCGCGTCCAGTACGAGAACATCCAGGACGTCATCGTCAAGGACGACTACACGATCAGCGTGACGCTCAAGCGGGTCGAGGCGAACTTCCTCTGGACCGTGGCGCGGCAGGGATCGGTCATCTATCCGAGGGAAGCGGTGGACAGTCTCAAGGCCCAGCCGGTCGGCACGGGCCCCTTCACGGTCGCCGATTGGGCGCGCGGCGACCGCATCGTGCTCGTGAAGAACAAGGACTACTGGCAGAAGGGGCTGCCCCGCCTCGACAAGGTCACGTACCGCTTCATCCCCGACCCCAACTCGGCGCTCGCGGCGCTCAAGTCGGGCGACATCGACGTCTCGGCCTTCGGCCTGGGCCCGGAGAACGTGGAT
Source organism: Candidatus Methylomirabilota bacterium (assembly GCA_035936835.1). NCBI lineage: Bacteria > Methylomirabilota (SeqCode) > Candidatus Methylomirabilota bacterium. The sequence goes on from DASYVT010000069.1 coordinate 5,564, forward strand.
GCGCTCAAGAAGGACGGACGCTTCCAGGTCATCCTGGGCGACACCACCAACGACGTCACGCTCAGCATGAACAACTCCAAGAAGCCCTACTCCGACAAGCGCGTGAGGCTCGCCATCACCCACGCGATCAACAAGGAGGAGGTGCTCAAGGGAGCCATGTTCGGGTACGGCAAGATCCTCGGCTCCAACGTGGACCCGCTGAACCCGTACTACGTGGACGTCTCCAAGCGGGAGCCGTACGACCCGGCCAAGGCCAAGAAGCTCCTCGACGACGCCGGCTACCCGAACGGCTTCGAGGCGACGTTCAAGGTTGCGCCGCAGTACTACTACACGGTGCGGAGCGCCGAGGTCGTCGTCAACCAGCTCGCCAAGGTCGGGATCCGGGCCAAGATCCAGCAGATCGAGTGGGGCCAGTGGCTCGCCCAGGTCTTCTGCCTCAAGCCCTGCGAGAACCCCGACTACGACATGTCCATCATTGGCCACGCGGAAGCCTGGGACATCGGGAACTTCGCCAACCCGAAGTACTACTTCCGCTGGGACAACGCCGACTTCCAGGCGCTGTTCAAGGAGTCCGAGGTGACGGTGGACGACAAGAAGCGGCGGGAGCTGTACGTCAAGATGCAGCAGATGCTGGCCGACGAGGCGCCGGCCGTGTGGCTGTACATGCACCCGCGCCTGGTCGTCACCAAGAAGGGCGTCACGGGCATCTGGAAGGACCTGCCGATCCCGTCCCTCGACCTCTCCGAGGTCGGCTGGCAGAAGTAAGAAGAGCGGGTTGCGCCGCTACGTCCTGAGGAGGGTGGCCGCGATGCTGCTCACCCTCCTTTTCGTGTCGCTGCTGGTCTTCATGGTCGTGCGCGTGCTACCGGGCGACCCCGCGCTGATCATGCTGGGCATCGAGGCCAGCCCGGACTCCGTCGCGAAGCTTCGCGAGGGCCTCGGCCTCAACCGGCCCGTGCCGGTCCAGTATGCGGAGTGGGCGGGCCGGGCCGTCCTGGGCGACCTTGGCCGCTCGATCCAGTACGACGTCCCAGTGGCCGGACTCATCGTGTCGCGCCTCTCGGTGACGCTGCCGCTCACCCTGATGGCGGCGGCGCTCATGGTCGCGGCCGCCATTCCCCTCGGCGTCTTCGCCGCCACGCGCCACCGCCGCTGGGGCGACTACGCGGCGATGACGCTCTCCCAGCTCGGCATCGCCGTGCCGGGCTTCTGGGCGGGGCTCCTGCTGATCCTGCTCTTCTCGGTGAAGCTCGGCTGGTTCCAGGCCGGCGGCTTCGACGGCTGGGGGCGGGGCGTGGGCCACGCGCTCAAGTCGCTCCTCCTGCCGGCCGTGGCGCTCGGGCTCTTCCAGTTCGCCGTCCTCGCGCGCACCACCCGTTCCGCGCTCTTGGAGGTGCTCCGCGAGGAGTACGTCAAGACGGCGCGCGCCAAGGGCGTCGCCGAGCGCGCCGTGATCTTCCGCCACGCGCTCAAGAACGCCATGATCCCCATCCTGACCGTAGCCGGCGTCCAGCTGGGCCAGCTCATGGCGGGCAGCATCATCCTGGAGTCCGTGTTCTATCTGCCGGGGCTGGGCCGGCTGGCCCTGGGTGCCATTAGCGCGCGCGACCTGCCGGTGGTCCAAGGTGTCGTGCTCTTCGTCGCCTCGGCAATCGTCGTGATCAATGCCGCCGTCGACATGCTGTACGGGGTACTGGACCCCCGCATTCGCTATGAGTAGGCCCCTGCGGCGCGCCCTGAGACACGTCACGTTCAGCGTGGGCTTTGCGATCACGGCGCTCTTGCTGCTCACGGCGGCGCTGAGCCTGGGCTACACGCCGCGCGACCCGCTCGAGATGTCCATGGAGGCGCGGCTCCAGGGCCCGTCGGAGGCGCATCCGCTCGGCACGGACCAGTTCGGCCGCGACCTCCTCTCGCGGATCATGGTGGGAGCCGTCACGGCCATCCTGGTGGGTGTCATCGCCGTCGGTATCGGCGTGGGGCTGGGCGCATTCCTGGGAATGCTTTCCGGCTATTTCGGCGGCTGGCTCGACGAGGTCTTCATGCGGCTTATGGACGCGGTCCAGGGCTTCCCGGCCATCCTGTCGGCCCTGCTCATCGCCGCCGTGTTCACGCCGGGGCTCGCCATCACCATGGTCGCCATCGGCGTCAGCTTCCTGCCGATTTTCGCGCGGCTCACGCGCGCCGCCTTCCTCGAGCTGAGGGGCCGGGAGTTCGTTCTGGCCGCCCGCGCGCTGGGGGCGGGAGATGCCGCCGTCATCGGGCGCCACATCCTGCCGAACACGCTCGCTCCGCTGATCGTCCAGGCGTCCATCAGCTTCCCGATCGCGATCCTGGCCGAAGCGGCGCTGTCCTATCTCGGACTCGGCACCCAGCCGCCGAACCCTTCGTGGGGGCTCATGCTCAGGGAGGCCCAGGCCTTCCTCGGCATGTCCCCCTGGTTCGCCGTGTTTCCGGGTACCGCAATAGCTTTGACTGTGCTAGGGTTGAACCTGCTTGGCGACGGGCTCAGGGATCTCCTCGATCCAAAGATGATGAGCTAGCGCAGGCTCTTGACCTCATTGCAAAAGGAGCCCCTTCGTGCTGAAAGCGATGCTGGCAGTAGCTCTCACGGTGGTCGTGACCCAGGCCGCCGTGCTGGCGACCTCGATCTACCTGCACCGGGGATTGGCGCATCGCGCGCTGACCCTGCACCCGATCGCTGACTTCTTCTTCCGGATCATCCTGTGGATCACCACCGGCCAGGATCGCCGCCAGTGGGTCGCCGTCCACCGCAAGCACCACGCCTTCACCGACACGGAGAAGGACCCGCACAGCCCGCTCGTCCACGGCTTCTGGAAGATCCAGCTCGGCAACGTCTACTACTACATCCGCGAGGCGCGGAACGCGGAGACGCTGGCGCGCTGGGCGAAGGACATCCGCGAGGACTGGTGGGACCGCCGGATCTTCTCCAAGGGAACGCTTGGCGGCATCCTCGGACTGATCCTGGCGATGCTGGTCCTCGGTCCCGCGTGGGGCATCTTCGTGGTCGCCGTCCACCTCGTCCTCTACGTCTTCGTGCTGGCGCCCTCGATCAACGGGCTCGGTCACTGGTGGGGGCGGAGGAACTTCCTGGGCAACTCCGCCACCAATATCCGGCTGCTCGCCTGGCTCACCGGCGGCGAGAGCCTGCACAACAACCACCACGCCTACCCATCGAGCCCGAAGTTCAGCGTGCGGCGCTCGGAGTTCGATCCTTCGTGGTTGGTGATCAAGGTGTTGACGGCCGTGCGGCTCGTCACCCTCGTGGGCGACAAGGTCAAGCTGACGTAGGTCGCGACCCCGTTCGAATACCCAAGGTCCGAATATCCAAGAGGCCCCGGTAACGCCGGGGCCCTTGCTTTTTCACCGACACGCGGTGCCGGCTCACTGCATTCCGGCGAGGGCAGGCCCACCAATCTCGATGCGGCCCGGTCTGATCCTGATCGGTTCCACCGTCACCGGCACCGGCAGTCGCTTGAGCGCCAGGGTCGGATCGAAATGCCGGACGACCCAGTTCGCGAGGACGTCAGGGACAGGCAGGGGGCCCACGCGCACGTCTGCGACCTCCATACCTAGCGGCCGGTCTCCCGCCGGCGCGACGAACCTTACACGCGCCGAGACCCTCAGGCCCCCCCGTTGAATGGTGGCCTCCGCGAATCCATCGCGCAGGCGGAGCGTCACGCCTTGGCCGGCCGGCTGCCCCTGGAGCAATTCCCGGAGGTCGTCTTCCGTAATCGTAAGCTGACGGATCCTGATGACTCCGACATCCAGAAGCTGAAGCTCGCCATTCTCCACGAAGCGCCGAGGATCGAAGAGCAGGCCCTCGATGTCGATGCGGATGTTCCGCACGCGCAGGGGAGCACGATCGCGCCGGGCCATCTCTCCCACCAGCGCCGAGTCCGCCAGGATCTCCAGCCGCTCCGCTTCACCCCTGAGAAGCGCTTCGGGCTTGTAACCGACACGGGTGCGGAAGTCGACTGCCTCGGCGAAGTTGGCGGCCAGGAGCTTCTCAGGCGCGCTCTGGAGCAGCGATGCCACGCGCGCCGCCGGCACCCCCGTCAGCGGCTGGATGCGTCGGGCTCTCAGAATGCCGCGGCTGCCGTCCGGCAGCGCGTATTCACCGATCACGGGATAGATCGCCGCCAGGTACGGATCGCCGCCGGCGATGGCGCCGCTGAGCCTCTCGAGCTTCTCGGCGGTCCAGCTCGGACCCTGCGAGCCCGTCTTGAGGATGACGAAGTCCACGCCGAGCGGCGGCCCGTTCCAGGCGCGCGTCATGCGTAGGGGCAGCCCAAGGCGGGCCGCCTCGTAGCGGAAGTTCGAGACCGAGAAGAAGTTGTAGTTCGGGACGACCGCGACAGTGGCGGGTTGTCCACCCGAAGCGCGAACGAGATCGGCGATGACGGCCTCGTGGCGCCAGTCGGCCCGGTTCGGAGGATGGTAGAGGGCCACCGAGATCCCGACACCGGGCACGCGGGGCGGGACAGGCACGCCGAAGGCTGTCATGGAAATCTGGAGGAGCCCGACGAGCACGCAGGTCCAGAGGCCGCCGCGCCGCCACGCGGGCGGCAGGCTGCGGGCACCGACCGCCGCCAGGAGCGCCGCCGCGGGGAGAATGGGCAGCGTGTAGCGAAGGTTCCGGTTCTGGATCAACGAAAACATCACGAAGGGCACGACGCCGGCAAGCCAGAGGAACGCCCGCGATTTCCGGTACCGGCGGGCGGCCCAGGCGCCCGCCACGAACAGCAGGCTCGCGAGCGCGCCGAACTGCATGGGCAGGACGCGCGGGTAGTAGAGGAGGGATTCGGCGGACAGGTACCCGGCCTGTCCCGCCTCTGCGGCCTGCTTGAACGACCGGTTGGCCGCTTGCATCGGGAGGCCCACGATGCGCGGCCCGTACCAGGGCAGCGCGATGACGACGCCGACGACCAGGGCGACCCCAAGCCACGCGAGTCGCCGCCGGCGGTCGACCGAACGGAGCGCCTGCCAGAGCGTCCAGCAGAACGCCGGCAGCACGTAGCCGGCGAACGGCGGCTTCGTCACCATGCCGAGTCCGAGCGTCACCCCCAGCGCCACGCACCAGCCGGGGCGCGAGAAGCCCTTGCTGCGCACCAGCGCATAAAGAGCCGCCGCGACCATGGATGCCAGCGGGAGGTCGAGCTGGAAGTTCGTCAGCGAGAAGATGACGAATGGCGCGGTGGCGAAGAAGAAGGCGGCGAGGAGACCCGTCTCCGAATCGAAGAGCTGGCGGCCGAGGGCGAAGACCGCCGCGAGCCCCAGGGCCATGAAGCCCAGCATGACCGCCTGCGCCGTGAGGGGCACGATCGGGAAGACGAAGTAGAGGAGCCCTGCCGCGCATGCCGTGATGGGCGGGTAGAATGACGACACGTCGAGGATCTCCCGCAGCCGGTCGTGACCGGGCTCGGAGAGGATGCGGTAGCACTCGACGGCGCGCTCGAGATGGTTGGCGTGGTCCCACTCGGGCGGGCGCCGGTCGACCGAGACCCACACGGCCGTCACCGCGCACAGCAGGGCGAAGAGCGCGCCCACGGCCAGCCAGGGGTGCCTTGGCATCGCCGCATTATATATAAGGAGGGGGCCAGGTCCCCCCACACCAGATCAACACCGCCTCGGAATATCTCCAAGGAATCCTGTTAAATTAGACAGTTGGAACGATCTCTGGCGTTAGGATTTCGCTTGACCGTCGGGGTCCATCCATGTTCAACTCTTGAACATTAATAAACCCATGGAAAAGAACCTCGAAAGAGACCTCGAGATCCTCACCGCTATCAGCGAGGGCCACCCGCTCACCCAGCGGGACCTGGCTGAGCGCATGGGGGTCGCCCTCGGCTTGGCCAATCTCTATCTCAAGCGCCTGGCCCGGAAGGGTTTCATCAAGATCACCGACTTCCCGCGCAAGCCCGCTGCGCGGAAGCGTCTCCGCTACCTCCTGACGCCGCAGGGCATCAGCGAGAAGACCCGGCTGACCTACGAGCACGTCGCCTACTCGCTGAGCCTCTACCGGCGCGCACGGCAGACGCTGCGCGAGTCGCTGAGCCAGCTGCCTGAGGGCGGCATGAAGCGTATCGCGCTGTACGGAACGGGCGAGGCCGCTGAGCTCGCCTACCTCACGCTCAAGGAGCTCGGGCTCGAGCCCGTCGGGGTCTTCTCGCGGGATGGCGCCGACGCCTTCCTGGGCTTTCCGGTTCGGCGGCTGGCAGAAATTACCGGCGAGGAGATCGACGGCGTGGTGGTCGCGACCTTCGAGCCGCCGGAGGGACAGGTCGCCGAGCTCCTGACCATCGGTGTGCCGGCGGAAAAGGTCCTCACGCTCCGGCGCAGCAGCGTGCTCGCGACCTCCGAAGGGGAGCAGCCGTGACGCGCGCCCGGGATCTCAGCCGTTTCGCCTGGCTGCTCCGCACCTACCTCGCGCCGCACTGGGCGGCCGTCCTTCTGCTCGTGATCACGAGCTTTCTCGCCATGGCGCTGGCCGCCCTCTTCCCCGTGCTGATGGCGCCGATCCTGGACCTGGCCCTGGGCGCCCCGGCCACGGGCGCCTCCGGCACCTCCGGCGGCTTGAGCCTGAGCAACCTGGGCGCTCTCGTGCTCCAGTGGCTCGGCACGGGCGCCGGCGACGACCGCTTCCGCGCCATCGTATGGCTCTGCGCCGCATACGTCGGCGTCGGGTTCGCTAAAGGGTGGCTCGACTTCGGCAACTTCATCCTGGCCCTGTGGATACGGGTGCGGGCCGGCGCGGCGCTCCAGATGGACCTCTTCCGCCATCTGCTCGGACTCTCGATGCGGTTCTTCACCACACACCGCACGGGCGAGCTGGTCTCGCGCCTCGAGTCCGACACGCGCGCCGCCACGGGCGGGCTCGAGACCATCGTCGGTACCGTCCTGACCGCCCCGCTCCTCATCGCCTTCTACGGCTGGCTGATGGTCCGCACGAGCCCGAAGCTGGTCCTGGCCGCGCTCGGGGCCGCGGTTCTGCATTTCGGCACCGTGCGCCTGCTGCGCGGACCCATCCGGCGCCTGGCGATGGACCAGTTCTCGAGCTTCGCTGAGCTTGCGGCGCGGCTTCAGGAAGCCATCCTGAGCATCCGCATCGTCAAGTCGTTCGGCGCCGAGGCCTTCGAAATCGGGCGCGTCGCCCGCACGGTGCGCGAAGTCCTGCGCGTCAACGTCAAGTTCGGGGTCTACAAGCACGTCGAGGAGCCCGCGCGCGCGTTCGTCAACTACCTCGTCGAGGCGAGCATCCTGCTCCTCGCGGCCTGGGAGCTCCTGGCCGGGCGGCTCGGCGCGCCGGCCTTCTTCCTCTTCCTCTACGTCGGGCGCGCGGTGATGATGCAGATTGGTCTCCTGGCCGGGGCCTACACGCAGATCCAGGCGACGCTGGCCGCCTCGAGCCGGGTGATCCAGCTGCTGGCCCTTGCGCCCGAAGTCCGCGACGGAGCCGGGACGGTCGGGTCCTTCGAAGACCGGATCGCCGTCCGCGACGTCTCCTTCAGCTACGGCGGCGAACCCGTTCTCGAGCAGGTGAACCTCGAGATCCGCAAGGGTGAGGTCGTGGCGCTGGTGGGCCCGAGCGGTGTCGGCAAGTCCACGCTCGCCGACCTGATCCTGCGCCTCTACGATCCGGTCCAGGGCGTGATTACCATCGACGGGCGGGATCTGCGCACGCTCCGGCAGGACAGCTATCGCAAGCTCTTCGGCGTGGTGTCCCAGGAGGCCCTGCTCTTCAACGCCACCATCCGCGACAACATCACGTACGGGCGGGAGGGCATCGCGGAAGCCGAGGTCGTCCGCGCTGCGCGCGTGGCCAACGCCCATGACTTCATTCAGGAATTCCTTGGCGGCTACGAGACCGTCGTGGGTGACCGCGGCATCCGGCTCTCCGGCGGCCAACGCCAGCGCATCGCGATCGCGCGCGCCGTGGTGGGCCGCCCGCCGATCCTCATCCTCGACGAGGCGACGAGCTCGCTCGACAGCGAGTCCGAGCGGCTGGTGCAGCAGGCCATCGACCGCGCCGTCCAGGGCGCCACGTCCGTGGTCATCGCCCATCGCCTGTCGACGGTTCTGCACGCCGACAAGATCGTGGTGCTCGGCCGCGGCGGGGTCGAGGCCATCGGTCGCCACGCGGAGCTCCTTGCGGGCAACGAGACGTACGGCAGGCTCTATCGGCTCCAATTCGCGGAGGTGGGGGCCCTTGGGGATCTCTGACCGCGATCACTTCAAGTGGCTCACCGGCGCCCTCGGGCGGTTCGAGGCCCAGCAGGGGAAGCTCGCGGCCCTCGCCCATGACCCGGGTCCCCACGCGATCTGGTGCATGGCGGGCCAGCAGGAGATTCCGCCGATCGCCTTTCTCCGGGACTCGCTGGGGACCGCGTGTCCGGAGGTCGTCTTTTTCGACAAGTTCCCAACCGAGCCCGGGGTCCACGCGCTCGACCTGAACGCCCTCGAGGGTCTGCCGGACGCCGCGTGCGACGTCCTGGCCTTGTTCCGCGCTTCGTACTTCATCAACGATCCTCCGCGCTTCCTGGCCCAGGCCCGTCGGGTCCTGCGGCCCGGTGGGCTCGCGGTCATCGACTGGCTGCACGGCGTCTCGGACGCCCCAGTGCTCGGCGTTCAGGGCGACGAAGGATACGGAGGCGGACCCACCCCTCGCATCACGACCTACTGTGACTCGCAGTTCCCGCGCGAGTTCACGGACGAGTTCGAGCGTTTCCTTCGCCATGTCAATCGCCCGCCGGCGTGGGCTAACGTCGAGAAGCCCGGGACGCCCGTGCCATTTCGTGAGCGCGTGCGGCGAGTCCTCGGGGGCGGGCCGCGCGGCCGTGTCGCCGTGGCGGGTTACGTCGAGGCGGTCCGAGAGGCGCTCGAGCGCGAGGGCAAGCATCTGATCGGTCCCGGGCTGATGGAGCAATACTTCAAGGTTCTCTTCCGCGACGCTCGGTACTTCTACCGGCACGTCGGGAAGTTCAACCTCTTCCTCCTGACCGTGCTGAGCCCGGTCGGCAAGTAGAGCGGGGGAGACATCGTGACGACGCGTGTGGACGGCGGGCTCGAGTGGGCGGAGATGTCCGTGCTGGTGACCGGCGGTACGGGATCCTTCGGCAACAAGTTCGTCGAGATCATGCTGCAGAAGTACCACCCGAAGCGGCTCGTGATCTTCAGCCGCGACGAGCTCAAGCAGTCGGAGATGATGGCGCGGTTCAGCGACCCGTCGCTCCGCTTCTTCATCGGCGACGTGCGGGACAAGGAGCGGCTCGAGCGCGCCATGCACGGCATCGACATCGTCGTGCACGCGGCGGCGCTGAAGCAGATCCCGACGTGCGAGTACAATCCCTTTGAGGCGATCCAGACCAACGTCATCGGGACTAAGAACGTCATCGACGCCGCCATCGACCAGGGCGTCAAGCGGGTCATCGCCATCAGCAGCGACAAGGCGGTCAACCCGATCAACGTCTACGGCGCGACCAAGCTCTGCGCCGAGAAGCTCGTTGTCCAGGCCAACGTGTACGGCCATCCGCGCGGCACCGTGTGCGCGGTGGTGCGCTACGGCAACGTCATCGGCAGCCGGGGCAGCGTCATCCCGCTCTTCAGGGCACAGCGGGAGACCGGCAAGGTGACGGTGACCGACCGCGGCATGACGCGCTTTTGGATCCGGCTCGAGCAGGGCGTGGAATTCGCTATCCGCTGCGCCGGGATCGCGCAGGGAGGCGAGATATTCGTGCCCAAGATTCCGAGCATGCGGATGATGGACCTGGTGGAGACCATCGCGCCCGGCTGCCAGGTCGAGTTCATCGGCATCCGCCCGGGCGAAAAGCTCCACGAGATCCTGATCTCGGAGGACGAGAGCCGCCAGGCCATCGAGTACGACAGCATGTTCGTGCTCGAGCCGCTCTACCCGTCCTGGCCCTTCGGGAGCCGCGACGGCGGCAAGCGGCCCGCGGCAGGCTTCCGCTACTCGAGCGACACGAACCAGACGTGGTTCACCCGGCCCGAGATGCAGGAGATGGGCGATGGCTGACGCGCTCGCCATCCACGGCGGTACGCCTGTCCGCGCGACGCTGCTGCCCTATGCGCGCCAGACGATCGAGGACGACGATGTCCAGGCGGTCGTCGCGGCGCTCCGCTCGGACTGGCTCACGACCGGTCCGACCGTCGAGGCCTTCGAGCGGGCCGTGGCCTCGGTGGTGGAAGCACGGCACGCCGTCGCGGTGAGCTCCGGGACCGCGGCGCTCCACGCCGCCGTCTTCGCCGCGGGGATCGGGCCTGGTGACGAGGTCATCACCTCGCCACTCACCTTTGCGGCCTCCGCCAACGTCGTGCTCTATCTGGGCGGCACGCCGGTCTTCGCGGACATCCGGCCCGACACGCTCAACGTGGACCCGGCCGAGGTGGCCGTGCGCGTGACCCCCAAGACCCGGGCCATCCTGCCGGTGGACTTCGCGGGGCAGCCGTGCGATCTCGATGGGCTGAGTGAGATCTCACGCGCCCGCGGGCTGGCCATGATCGAAGATGCGGCGCATGCGCTCGGCGCCAGCCACAAGGGGCGCCCCGTCGGGGCCATTGCCGATCTCACGACCTTCAGCTTCCACCCCGCCAAGCTCATCACGACGGGCGAGGGCGGCATGGTTACGACGAACCGCGACGACCTGGCGGCGCGCCTCCGGCGCTTCCGCAACCACGGACTCGAAACCGACTTCCGCGAGCGGACCGCGCGCGGGGCGCCCTATTCGCCCATGGTCGATCTCGGCTACAACTATCGGCTGACCGACCTCCAGTGCGCGCTCGGCCTCTCGCAGCTGGCCAAGCTCGAGTCGCTCCTCAAGCGCCGGGTCCGTGTCGCCGAGCGCTATTCGGCCGCGCTCGGCCGGGTGGACGCCGTGAAGGTCCCCGCTGTCCTGCCGCACGGCCGGCACGCCTGGCACATCTTCCCCGTCCTGCTGGAGACCGAGCGGATCAGCGCCGACCGTGACACCATCCTGGCCGCACTGCGCGCCGAAGGCATCGGGGCGGCCGTGCACTATGTCCCGGCTTACTGGCACCCGTACTACGAGGGGCTCGGCTACCGCCGGGGCCTCTGCCCGCAGGCCGAGGCCGCCTATGAGCGTCTCCTGACCCTGCCACTCTTCCCCGCCATGACCGACGCCGACGTGGATGATGTCTTGACGGCTCTCCGCAAGGTTCTGGGGTACTACGCGCGATGAGCGCCGCACCGCGCGTCGCCTTCCTCACCCACGGCGGGCCGGCCATCGGATTGGGCCACGTGGCCCGATGCCTGTCCCTGGCTCGGGCCCTCGCCGGGGACGGCGCCCGTGTCGTCTTTCTGGTCGGCCGGGCAGCCCGGGTGACGAGCGCCGTCGAGGCGGCCGGCTTCGACGCCGTGGAGACGGACTGGGAGAGCGCCGGGGCAGCGGCGCGCGACCTCGTGTCCGCCCTGCGCCCCGAAGCGCTCGTCGTGGATTCCTATGCGGTCTCGGGCGCGCTGCTCGACTTGCTCCGGCCGCTGGTGGGCCAGCTGGTCGTCATCGACGACCTCGCCGACCGCCCGCTGCCGGTTCACACGGTCGTCAACGGCGGTATCGACGCCGAGCATCTCGAGTACCGTGGCGGGCTGCCCGAGACGGTCTATCTGCTGGGGCCGCGCTACGCGCTTCTCGATCCCGCCTACGCAGCGGCGCCGGAGCGGAGGACGCGGGCCTCCGTGGAGCGCGTGCTTGTTACCCTCGGCGGCGGCTCGCATCCGGGGGCGCTCCGAGCGGTCGTGCAGGCGGCATTGTCCCTCGGCACGGCCGCGGTCGATGTGCCAGTGGGGCCGTTCGCCGGCGAGGGAGTGGCCGACGCCATCGAGGACGCCCGGGTGATCGTCCATCGGGGCGTCTCGGCGCTCAGGTCCCTGATGCTCGCCGCGGACGTCGCCATCTCCGGCGCCGGGATGACGCTCTACGAGCTGGCGGCGACCGCAACACCCATCGTCTCCCTGACCATGGCGCCGAACCAGAGGCCGAACGCTGCAGCCTTCGAGCGTGCCGGCGCCGCGCTGGCGGCCGGCTCAGCCGATCATCCTGATCTCGGCGCGACCGTGGCAAGGCACCTCGGGTGCCTGGCCGCCGACGCGGCGCTGCGGGAGAAGCTCGGCGCGGCGGGGCGGAGGCTGGTGGACGGGCAGGGGGCGAGCCGCGTCGCCCGGGAGCTCGCCTCCATGCCGAGCCCGCGGAGATGAGCATGGGCATCCTCAAGGTCAAGATCGGTGAGCGGTGGGTCGGAGACGGCGAGCCCTGCTTCGTCGTGGCCGAGGCCGGCGCCAACCACAATCGCGACCTCGCCATGGGCAAGGAGCTGATCGACGTGGCGGCCGAGGCCGGCGCCGACGCCGTCAAGTTCCAGACCTACTCGGCCGAGACGCTCTACTCGAAGAAGACGCCGAAATTCTCCTACCTCGAGAAGCTGACGTCGAAGGACACCTGGCAGCTTATCAAGGAAATCGAGCTGCCGCGCGAGTGGCAGGCCGAGCTCCAGGCCTGGGCGTACAAGCGCGGCATCATGTTCTTCTCGGCGCCCTTCGACTACCGCGCGGTGGACGAGCTCGATGCCCTCGGCGTGCCGGCCTTCAAGATCGCCTCTTTCGAGATCGTGGACCTTCCGTTGATCGGATATGCCGCCGGGAAGGGGCGGCCCATGATCCTCTCTACGGGGCTCGCGACCTACGAGGACATCCAGGACGCGGTCGAGACGTGCCGGAGCGCCGGCAACCGGGACATCGTCCTGCTCCAGTGCGCCTCGCTCTACCCCGCGCCGCCGGCCCGCATCAACTTGCACGCGATGGAGACGATGCGGCGCGCCTTCGGCGTGCCGGTGGGGCTCTCGGACCACACCCTGGGCATCCACGTGGCAGGCGCCGCTGTGGCGCTCGGCGCCTGCGTGGTCGAGAAGCACTTCACGCTGAGCCGGGCGCTGCCTGGCCCGGATCACCCCTTCGCGATCGAGCCCGCCGAGCTCAAGGCTATGGTCCGGCAGATCCGCGACATCGAGGCCGCGCTCGGCGACGGCCGGAAGGCCGGCCCCGCACCCGAGGAGCAGGAGATGCATCAGAAGGCCCGGAGGAGTCTCATCGCCGCGCGGGCCATCCCCATGGGCACGCGCATCGAGCGGGACATGATCACCATCAAGCGCCCAGGCTTCGGTATCCGGCCCAAGCTGCTCGACCTCGTGGTCGGGCGCGTGGCGCAGGTGGACATCGAGGAAGACACCGTGCTGACGTGGGAGATGCTGTGAGCCGTCTCGACGCCACGCGCGTGGGAGACGTAGCGCTGAGGCCGGCGCAGCTCGAGGACTGCGCGCGGACCTGGGAATGGCGGAACGACCCGGAGACGAGGCAGGCCTCGTTCGACGCGGCGCCGATCCCGCTCGAGACGCACGAGGCCTGGTTCCGCGCGAGCCTCGGGCGGGTGGACCGGAGGCTCTACGTGATCCTGGCCCAGGGGCGAGAGTGCGGTTCAGCGCGCCTGGACTTCGCCGGAGGCGAGGCCGAGGTGAGCATCCATCTCGCGCCCGAGTACCGGGGACGCGGGGTCGGCCCCGCTGCGCTCGAGCGCCTGGTAGAGACGGCGTTTGGCGAGCTCGAGCTCGGGCGGCTCGTGGCGCGGGTCAAGGCCGACAACGCGGCCTCGCTGGCCGCCTTCGAGCGGGCGGGTTTCACGCGTGTCGTCGATGGCGCCGCCGTCACCCTTGTCCGCGCCCGCGAAGAGCGAGCCTGATGCGCTTTCTCGTGGTCGGCACGGGCTCGATCGGCACGCGGCACGCCCGCAACCTCCTGGCATTGGGCCACGAGGTCTCGGGTTGGGACGCGCTCCCCGAGCAGCTCGACCTGGCGCTGCGGACCGTGCCTGGGCTCATCGCGGTAGCGGGGCTCGAGCAGGGCCTGGCGGCGCGGCCCGAGGCCGTGCTGGTGTGCACCCCGCCGGCGACCCACATGACCGTGGCAAGGCAGGCGGTCGAAGCCGGCTGCCACGTCTTCGTGGAGAAGCCCGTGGCACACCTCTCGGACGAGGTGCCGGCCCTCCTCGACACGGCCAAGCGTGCCGACAGGCTCTTCGCGGTGGGCTTCAACTTGCGCTTCCTGCCGAGTCTCCGCCGCGTGAAGGCGCTGCTCGATGCCGGGCGTATCGGACGCGTCCACTCGGCAAGCGCCCGCTTCGGCTTCTTCCTGCCGGCCTGGCGCGCCGGGCGTGACTACAAAGATAACTACGCGGTGAGCGCCGAGCAGGGGGGTGGCGTGCTGCTCGACGCGATCCACGAGCTCGACTATCTGGGCTGGTTCTTCGGGGAGGCGGCGGAGCTCTGTTGTGCCGCCGGCCACGTGAGCGCCCTCGCGGGCGACACGGAAGACCTCGCCGAAGTGACTGTGCGCTTCTCCTCGGGCGTGCTCGCCCAGGTCCACCTCGACTATCTGCGCCGCGCCTATCGGCGAGACCTGGAGGTCATCGGCGCCGACGGCGTCATCACTTGGGACTACGCATCGCGAGCCGTGACCGTGCTTGGTCCGGAGCCCGATCGCGTCGAGGCGCACGACGCATCGGGCGACGCGCCGAACGAATCCATGTACGTCGCGGAAATGCGACACTTCATCGCCTGCCTCGAAGGGCGCGAGGAGCCGCTCGCGGACGGCTGGGAGGCGCTCCGGTCCCTGCGCATGGTCGAAGCTGCGAAGCGTTCGGACGCCGAGCGGCGCTGGGTGAGCCTCTGATGGCAGAGCGGGCCGTTGTGGTGATCCAGGCGCGGCTCGGCTCAACGCGCCTGCCCGGCAAGGCGCTGGCCGACGTCGCAGGGCGTCCCATGCTGGCCCACGTGGCCGAGCGGGCGGCGGCGATTCCCGGCATCGCTGGGATGGTGATCGCGACGACGGTGAGCCCGGCAGACGAGGCGCTGGAGCACTTCGCGCGGCAGGCCGGCCTTCACTGTATCCGCGGCAGCGAGGCGGATGTCCTCGACCGGTTCTGCCTGGCGGCCCGCGAGACGAAGGCCGAGGCGGTCGTCCGAGTCACGGCGGACTGCCCGCTGCTCGATCCCGAGGTTTCCGGGCGTGTGCTGGTCGAATACCTGGGTCGCCGCCCGGGCGTGGACTACGTGAGCAACGTGCACCCGCCGACCTATCCCGACGGCCTCGACACCGAGGTCGTCTCGGTCGAGGCGTTGGAGACGGCGGCGCGCGAGACGCAGTTGCCCTCCGACCGCGAGCACGTGACGGCCTACCTCTGGCGCCGGCCGGAGCGCTTCCGCTTGGCCAATGTCACTCACGGTGAAGATCTCTCGGCGCACCGCTGGACCGTGGACACCGGGGCCGACCTCACGTTCGTTCGGGCGGTGTTCCAGACGCTCGGGCCCGCCGCAGCCCGCGCGGGCATGGCCGAGGTGCTGCGGCTTCTCGCCGAGCGTCCGGCGCTCCGCGCCCTCGATGCGGGCCTTCGCCGCAATGAGGGGTTCGAGCAGTCACTCGCGGCCGACCATCAGACCGTCACCACAACGCCGAGGACCACCGCGCCATGACCGCGTCGCGCCGCAGCTTCGACCGCTCGATGGCCATGCTGGCCCGCGCGCGCCGCTCCATCCCGGGCGCCTCGCAGACGCTCTCGAAGGGCGCCAATATGTTCGTCGAGGGCGCCTACCCGGTATTCCTCCAGCGGGGGGAGGGCTGCCGCGTCTGGGACGTGGACGGCGGCGAGTACATCGACTACATCCTGGGTCTGGCCTCGATCACCCTGGGCTATGCCTATCCGGCCGTGACGGAAGCCGTCGCCCGCCAGCTCGGCGAAGGGAGCATCTTCTCGCTGCCCCATCCGCTCGAGGTCGAGGTGGCCGAGCGGCTCATCGAGGTGATCCCCTGCGCCGAGCAGGTGCGCTTCCTCAAGACAGGCTCCGAGGCGAATTCGGCGGCAATACGTGTGGCGCGAGCGACCACCGGGCGCGACGTCATCGTGTACTGCGGTTACTCAGGCTGGCACGACTGGTACGCGATTACCACCCCGCGATCCAAGGGAATTCCGAAGGACTTCGCGCGCTTCATCGTGCCGTTCAACTACAATGACCTGCCTTCGCTCGATCGGGCGCTGGATGAGCACTACGGCAAGGTCGCTGCGGTGATCATGGAAGCCGTGCTGCTCGATGCTCCAGGGCCGGGCTTCCTCGAGGGCGCCAGGAAGGCCGCGCACGACCACGGCGCGCTTCTGATCTTCGACGAGATCGTGAGCGGCTTCCGCTGGGCTGTCGGCGGAGCGCAGGAATACTTCGGCGTTGCCCCGGACCTGGCGACTTTTGGAAAGGGCATGGCCAATGGCCTCCCGCTCTCGGCGGTTGTGGGGCGCGCCGAGCTCATGCGTGAGTTCGAGGACGTGTTCGTGTCGAGCACCTTCGGCGGCGACACGCTGGCGCTCGCAGCGGCGGCTGCGACGATAGACGAGTACCGGCAGAAGCCAGTCATCGCGCACCTGTGGGCCGCCGGGCGACGCTTCCAGGACGGCTTCAAGCGGGCCGCCACGAGGACGGGGCTGCCCGTCGACTGCGTCGGCTTCCCGGTCCATCCCAAGATCGTCTTCCGCCACGCGCGTGAGGAGACCAACCGGCTGCTCATGAGCCTATTCCTCCAGGAGACGGGGCGGCGAGGCGTCATCTTCCACTTCGCGGGCTTCAACATCTCCTTTTCGCATTCCGACGCCGACGTGGCCCAGAGTCTCGAGGCCTGTGAGGCTGCGCTCCGGATCGTGGGCGAGGCGCTGGCCGATGGTCGCGTGGTCGAGAGGCTCGAGGGGCGGCCCTACGAGGAGGTCTTCAAGCGCTCGTGATGCGGATCGCCTTCATCATCCGCAGGAAGAACTACTACCGCCTGCTCGGACCGGCGGTCGAGGAGGGGCTCCGGCGCGGCTGGCGCGTCGAGTGCTGGCACGACTGGAGCCAGCCTCGGGGCGGCGCCAAGGGCTCGGAGTTCCCGGACACGGCGCCCGCCATGGCTGGGGGCGCGCCCGAGGTGCGCACGTTCCTCGGGTTCGAAGACCTCGCTGCGCAATTTCGCGCAGACTCGCCGGACGTCGCCGTCACGCTCGATCCGCCGGATCCCGCCACCCGGACCGGCAGCACGGCACGGTGGCTATGGCTCCAGTACTCGGCCGATATCCTGTTCGAGCCGACGCCCCAGGGTTTTTTAGACGCCGATGCGGTGGGCGCCTACAGCGCGTACTGGACAGAGCGGCTCGAGGAACGGTACTGGGAAACTGGGGCTGCCCAAGAGATTCGCCGCAAGATGCGGCCGGTCGGCATGCCCGAACTGGATGCGGCGCGCCGCATTGACCCGGACGAGGTCCGCCGGCGGCTCGGGCTGCCCCGCGATCGTCCCATCGTGCTGTACCTGTCCTTTCCGCTCCGGTCGAACCCGCCGACGTTCTGGCTGCGCGGAGTGTTCACGCCGTCCACCCGGCTCGGCCAGGCCGCGCGCACCCTGGTGGCGCGGCGCATGGAGTACTGGCCGGACGTGCGGGAGGGCTTGAACGACCGGCGTCTAGTCGAGGCCGTGCGCCGCTTCTGCGACAGGGCCGGAGCGGCGCTCGTGATGAAGTCGCGGCTCAAGGATCCGATTCCGCGCTACGCCTTGAGGCGCGCGGATCGCGCGTTCTATGACCTCTCCCATTACCCCGCGACCATCCTCGATCTCCTCAGCGTTGCCTCGCTCTGCATCCACGCGTACAGCACGACGGTGCTCGAGGCCGGCTACTGTGGCGTGCCGAGCCTCTGCCTTGCGCCGACTGACGCCGCCATGGGCCAGCCTGCCTTTGCCTCGGAGTTTGTCCACAACCTCAAGCCCGGCTGGATTTACAACTGGCCGGGCGTCGCCTATGGTGTGCCGCTGAGGGAGGCCTACGGCGGCTTCGGCCGCTGGAGCCTCGCCGACTTCCCCTTGGACCGGAGGGCCCGCAGCGACTACATCGATCGCTTCCTCGGCTTCGACGACGGCAGGAGCTCGGGACGCCTGCTCGATCTGGTCGAAGGATTGGCCCCGGAGGGCCGATGAGCGCCTCGACCGCTCACGCCGCCGGCGCCCGTCTGAGGACCCTCCTCGCGGCGTACTACACGCGCTACTACCGGGACACGCTCGGCCTGCCTGACTGGCAGACGAAGGTCTTGGGCCGGCTCACCGAGGAAGACGTGGAGACGACCCGCATCCAGATCGTGGCCGAGGCCTTGGGCCGGCCGCTCCACGGCCTGCGCGTGCTGAACGTGGGATGCGGCACTGGCGGCTTCAACGTGGCGGCCCAGCGGGCGGGCGCCAGCACGTGGGGGATCGATGCGAGCGACGATGCCATCCGCATCTGCGAGCTCCGGCGAGCGCTCGGCGCGGGCGGCCGGTACGCCCTTGCGGCCGCCGAGGCGCTGCCGTTCCCGGACGACTCCTTCGATCTCGTCTACTGCCTCTCGACTCTCGAGCACGTGGAGGGCGTTGAGGCCGCGGTCGGCGAGATGGTTCGTGTGCTCCGCCCCGGAGGCGCCGTGCTGCTCTACGCTCCGAACGCCTGGGCGCTCTACGAGAACCACTACAAGATCTTCTGGCCCCCGCGCTGCCCCAAGCCGCTGGCGCGCTTGTACCTGCGCCTGCGGCGTCGGCCCCCGGGCTTCGTGGACACGCTGAACTATCTCTCGGCCCGCCGCTGTGCAAGGCTCTTCCGGCGCGCGGGCGCCACGGTCGCGCCCTTCGGGCTGGTCAAGACGGACGGGCCCGTCGCGGGGTGGAGCGCGCGGCTGGCGCGCCTCTACTACCGCATGTTCAGGGTCCAGCCCGCCATCCAGCTCGTCGCTCGGAAGGGTGCGGCGGCACGGCCATGAGGGTGTGCAGCCCTCACTGCGGCCTCGACCCCGAGACGACCTCGGGCGGCGAGACTTACGAGCGGGAGCTCTTGATCCACCTCGCAGGTCTCGGCGTGGTGAACGAGCTGATCCTCGCGCGGCACAAGCGCGTGCCGGCGGGGGTGGCGAACCTCGTCGTCCACCGCCTGCCGATCGCACGGGGCCTGCGCTGGCCCGTGGCGGCCCTGGCCTTCCCGCCGGCGATCGCGCGGGTGTACCGGAAGACGCTGTTCGATCTTCTGCGCGTCCACTCGCTGCGCTACGTCGGGCCCGCGGCGCTCCTCGCGAGGTGGCTCTACCGCCTGGACGTGCCCATCGTGTCGCACCACCACCACCTCGACCCGAGTCCGCTCAACCCGTTGATCGAGCGTCGCGTGCTCCAGGCCTCCGAGCGGATTGTCACGGTGAGCGAGTTCTCCAAGCGTCAGCTGGCGAGCGCCCTCGGCATCCCCGCCGAGCGCATCGAGGTGGTGCCGAACGGTGTAGACGAGAAGTTCGTCCCCGCGCCGGGGGGCGCCGCGCTCAAGGCCCGCTACGGGCTCGGCGACGGGCCAGTAGCCCTCTTCCTCGGCGGGCTCAAGCCGAGGAAGAACCTGCCCTTCCTGCTCCACGTCTGGCGCGACGTCGCGGCCGCCCGTCCCGAGGCGACCCTCGTGATCGCGGGGGACGGCCCGCTCGGTGGCGCGGTGAGGCGCCAGGCTGAGGCCATGGGGCTGGGCCTACGCGTCGTCTTCACGGGCCGGCTGCCGGAGGCGGACAAGGTGGCCCACTACAATCTGGCCGACATCTTCCTTTTCCCCTCGGCGCTCGAAGGTTTCGGCCTCGCCGTGGGGGAGGCGATGTCCTGCGGGTTGCCCGTGATCGCCTCCGATGAGGGTGCGCTCCCCGAGCTGGTCGCTCACGGGCAGGGCGGCTTCGTGTGTCGGGGCGGCGACCGCGCGGCCTTCGTCGAGGCGACGCTCCGTCTGCTTGACCAGCCGGAGCTCCGGCGCCGCCTCGGCGCCTTCAACCGCGAGCGGGTGGACCGGCACTTCCGGTGGCCGCGCGCGGCGCGGCGCGTGCTCGACATCTACGTAGAGGTCGTGGGCGACTGGAAGCGCGACGTGCGTCGGGCATGACAACCGCCGCTGAGCGCTTTTTCCGCAACAGCGAGTACTGGCGGGCCTGGTCGCAGGTGCCGGACATGACCGCGGACATCCCCTACGCGCTCGCCGCGCTCCACCCAGGTTACCGCCGCGTCCTCGACGTGCCCTGCGGCCGCGGGCGGCTCCTCAAGGCCGTGCGCGCCGCGCTGCCCGAGGCCGAGATCCACGGGCTCGACATCAATGCCGGGATGATCGAGCAGGTCCGCCGCGAGTGCCTGGGCGTCCGGACGCACGTGGGCTCGGTCTATGCGCTACCGTTCCCGGACCGCCACTTCGACGCCGTGCTCTGCCACGAATCCTTCATGCACTTCGAGGAGCCGCGGCACGCACTGGCCGAGCTCGCGAGGGTCGCGTGGCGGAGGCTCTATCTGAGCATCACGACCCGGCGCCAGCTCAATACCTTGCTGCGACGGCTCGGGCTGATGCCGTCCTCGGACGTCCCGCACTGGACGTACGACCGCGAGGAGATCCTGCCGCTTCTGCCGCGCGAGTTCGCGTGGGAGGTCCGCGGGGCTTTTCTGCTGGGCAGGAAGGCGCTCGGCCTCGGCCACGCGCGCCACGTGCGGCTCCACCGGCTGCTGGGCCGCCGCGTGCCCCAGTGGCTCCTCTGCCGCTTCGGCCAGACGCTTTTTCTCTACGGCACGCGCCGGGAGGAGCGATGAGCCCGGCATTCGCTCAGGCGCTGAGGCTCGACGACGTCGGGGCGGCCTCGAAGCAGCATGAGGTGTACGGGGTGACGCGCATCAAGCTCGGTCCGCTGGCACTGCCGTTCCCCGGCAACTTCCTCTTCCTCAAGTACCTCCCGCCGGTGAAGCGGTGGGGCCCCTACCGCGAGCTCACGGCCGCAGAGTGGGAGGGCGTCCTGGCCGAGCTCGAGGCCCGCGGGGCGCGGATGACCGTCGGCGTCACCGCCGGGTGGGTCGAGACCGACGGCCGGATCGTGCCCTTCCCGCGGAAGTTCCCGGACGCCGCGGCCGTGATCCGGCGCGGGGTGGATCGCGGGCTGCTCGAAGTCGCCAATCACGGCTATACGCACTGCGTGCTCGAGAACGGGAGATTCAGGCCGCGGCTCTTCTCGGGCAACCGGCCGGAGCATCGCGAGTTCCACGACTGGCTGCCGGCAGACCTCCACCGAGAGCACGTCACCCGCGCCCAAGGCATCCTCCAGGACTTCTTGAGATCACCGGTGCTCACCTTCGTCCCGCCCGGCAACGTGTTCTCTCGGGCGACGCTCGCCGCCGCGGCGGCCGCGGGGCTGCGCTACGTCTCATGCCTCGAGCCGGCGCGATGGGGCGCGGTGGAGGGGATCACCTTTGTCGGCGACCGGGACGTGGTCTCGATACACGACCGCGACCTCGTGCTTCGCGGCGTCAAGTTTTTGAAGCGTCTCTTGGACGAGCGGAACGGCGAGCCATTCGTGACGGTACGCGAGGTGGGCGCGCGCCTCGAGGGCGCGCGGCGGTGACAAGCTGGCCGTGGCCGCTGGTCGCCGGCCTCGACCTCCTGAACCGCCGAGGCAAGGCCGTGGGCGTGCGTCTCGTGAAGTACACGGGCAAGAGCCCGCACTTCATCCACCCCAAGCACCTGGTCGAGACGCCGGGCCACGACTGGTACGTGGCGCATCTCGGGCCCGGCGACATCGTTTTCGACGTGGGCTGTGCCAACGGCGCCCACACGCTGAAGGCCGCGGCGCGCGTCAAGCGCGTCGTCGGCATGGACTACGACGTCGCGCAGCTGCGCGTGGGCGCCGAGACCGCGCGGAACCGTGGACTCGACAATGTCCATTTCTTCGCCTGGGATCTCGCCCGGCCCTTCCCGTTTCCCGACGCGACCTTCGACGCGGCGCTCTTCCTCGACGTGATCGAGCACCTCGACGAGCGCCAGCCCGTGCTGCGCGAGATCCGGCGGGTGCTCAAGCCGGGCGGGCGCCTCCTCGTCTCGGGTCCCAACCGCGAGAGCCGCTGGCGCGAGCGTCTGCGCAGGGCCGGGCTCTTCGCCTTCCAGGATGAAGACCACAAGGTCGAGTACACGCGCGGAGAGTTTCTGGCCGAGGTCGAGGCGGCGGGTTTCGTGGTGGAGGGTCCGCTCGAGCCCGTCGTGTACGACACCCCCTGGGCCGGCCTCATTGACGCGGTCGGCGGCCTCTCGCTCGGCATCTATGCGCGCCTGGCCCGGTGGAAGCGCCGCCGCGCCCTCGCGGAGCCCGGCGAGAGCACGGGCTTCCGCGCTCTGGCCCGGAAGCCTGTATGAGGGTCTGCCTCGTCAACGAGTATTTCCCGCCCTTCGCGCCGGGCGGCGCCGAGTGGAGCATGCAGGCGTTGGCGCGGGCGCTGGTCGGACGCGGCCACGAGGTCGTCGTGGTCACGCCCAACTACGGCGCCGCCGCGCTCGAGGAGCAGGCGGGCGTCCGTATCGTGCGCTTTCCCTTTCCGCGCCGACTGCCCCCGGGCCGCACGCCGCTGTCGGCCAAGTGGCTCGCCAATCCGCTCTTCTACCTGTACGCGGCCTGGGCCGTGCGCCGGGCGGCCCGGCGGGAGCGGGTCGATCTGATCCACGTCCAGAACAAGCACATGCTGATCCCGGGCACGCTGGCGGCGCGCTCGTTGGGCCTCCCCGTCGCGCTCACGATCCGCGACGGCAGCATCATCGACGCCGCACCCATGTGCCTGCACCACGGCGATCGGATGCCGACCGATTGCGGCGTGAGGAAGCTCTGGCGAGAATGCTCGGAGGAGTATTTTTCCCTTTACACCAAGGGCAGGCGGAGCAGGCTGCGCACCAAGCTTGCCTTTCTCTACTTCTGGCTGGACTGTCGGCTCAAGCAGCAATTCCTTCGGCGGGTGGACGCGGTCGTCGGCGTCAGCGGGGGCATCCTCGAGATCTATCGCCGCTCCGGGCTCTTGGAGGGCGTGCGGCGCGTGCAACCCGTCTACACCATCCCGCCGCCGTCTCCTGCGCCCGATCCGTCGGCCGTTGAGGCGCTCCGCGGCCGCCTGGGTCTCAGCGGCGGACCGCTGGTGCTCTATGTCGGCAAGCTCTCGCCCGGCAAGGGCTCGGCCGATCTCGCCGCAGCGTCGCGGGAGGTCGTCGGAGAATTTCCGGACACGCGCTTCGCCTTCGCCGGCGAAGGCGAGGTCGAGGACGCCGGGCCTCACCTGCGCCGGCTGGGCGCCATGCCGAACGCGGACGTGCTCGCGCTCTACCCGCTGGCGGACGTGGTCGTCGTGCCGTCCGTCGTTCCGGACGCGTTGAGCCGCGTCATCATCGAAGCCATGGCGGCGGGGCGCGCGATCGTCGCCACTCGCGTCGGCGGCACGCCCGAGCTGATCCTTCACGAGAAGACCGGACTGCTCGTCGAGCGCGCGGATCCGCACGGGCTGGCGCTGGCGCTCAGGCGCCTCCTCGGCGACGCGGGCCTGCGGGCCAGCCTGGGCGCCGCGTCGCGGCGGCACCTCGACGAGCTGACGGGCCGGGGGAGCAGCGTCGACCAGCACCTCGAGCTCTACGCCGCCCTGCGCGCCGCCTCGTGAGCCCCCCTCGACGCGCCTTCGGCGAGCTCCTGCGCCGCGCGGTTCCCCCCGCCCTCAAGGCGCAGGTCGGGAAGCGGTTCAAGGCGCGGGTTCGCGCGCTGCTCGGCATCGAGCCCTGGCCCGATCTGGCCGTGCGGCTGCCGCTCTTTAGGACTCGGGAGTACCAAAGCCTCCGCGCCGCCGCGCGGGCGTTCGATATCGAGAAGCCGAGCAAGCCGGTGCTCGAGCGCGGGCACCAGGCCTCGTACCTCGTGGCGAAGTGGTTCGTGGAGGGCGGCGTTCGGTCGGCCTTCCACATCGGCTTCGCCAACGGCCGATATCTTTTCTATCTCCAGAAGCTCGGCATCGCGTGCGGGGGCGTGGACCTTCCCGCCGAAGACACACGCTGGGCGGACATCTCCCAGGGCGCCCTCGACGACGCGACGATGCGCCGGCTGGTGCGACGCGATTTCCTCGCGCTGACCGAGGCGGACGTGCGCCCGCTCTGGGGCCCGGGCGCGACGGTGGACGTACTCTTCTCCGAGGCAACCTTCGAGACGATGCTGCCGTGGCGGGCGCAAGGAGCCTCAGTGCCGCGCTACCTCGCGCTCAGCGCAGACGAGCGGCGCGCGCTGCTCGAACACGAGCTTCCCGATGCGGTTGCCCGCATGAAGGACTGGGCGCGGAACATGGCCTTCATCGAGCCGGAGCCGGGTGCGGGCGACAGCGGCGCGGTCTTTGCCGCTTGCGCAGCTCGGCTTGCGGACTTCCAGTACAGCATCTGGGCTTTTCGGCCGCCGCTCGACCAGCTGTTCCGGCTGTCCCATCGCTATCCCACGCGACAGACGGTCTATGCCTTTACCCGCGACGCGCGCCTGCTCGATGCGCTCGCCCCATACGCGGAGCGGGTGCGATGACGCATCCCGGACTTGTCCTCGGGCTCCTGCCGTCGATTCGCGGAGGGTTGGGCGAGCTCGCGAAGACGGGGCAGGATTCGCGGCTCATCGACGGCTATCTCCGAGCGTACGCCTCGGCATTCGAAGAGGTCCGGTACTTCAGCTACCTCGACGAGAGCCTCGACGCCTACGTGGCTGACCCGGATCTCCTCGCGAGGGTCAGGGTCATGCGCGGCGGGATGCTCCACCCGTGGCTCTACGCCATCCTCATGCCGTGGAGGTACCGGCGGGAGATGCGGGGCTGTTCGGTGCTCCGCGTCTTTCAGATCACTGGAGTCATCCCCGCGCTCATCGCCAAGCGGCTCTTCGGCGTGCCGTTCGTGACGACGTACGGGTTCTGGTATTCGCGGCTGGCTCGCTCGGGGCTGACCGGGACGCTGCGCGCCCTGCTGCGCACCAGGGTCGAGCGGGCCGGGTTGGCCGCGGCCGATGCCGTAATCGTCACCACGCCTGAGCTCGGTCGACACGTCGGTGAGCGCGTCGGCTCGGAGCGGATCCACCTGATCCCCAACGGCGTGGACACCATGCTCTTCCGGCCGGTGCCGCGAGCGGTTGGGGAACCCAAGACGGTGCTGTACGCCGGCCGGCTCTCCGAGGAGAAGAACCTCGGCGCGATTCTCGAGGCCGCGGCCGAGCTCGCCCCGCGCGTAAAGCTCCAGGTGACCTTCATCGGCGACGGGCCTGAGCGCCCGCGACTCGAGGCCCGGGCCCGCCAGCTCCAAGTGTCGGTTACCTTCCTGCCCTTCGTCGAGCATGCCCGGCTCGCCGAGCTGATGGCCCAGGCCGATGTCTTCGTGCTTCCGTCCTTCACGGAGGGACACCCGAAGGTCCTCCTCGAAGCGATGTCCTGCGGCCTACCCTGCATCGCCTCGGCCGTGGGCGGCAATCTCTCGATCATCGAAGATGGCCGGACCGGCCTCCTCTTCGATCCCGCCGTCCCGGGCGCCCTGGCCGCATGCCTCCTCCGCGTCTTAGTGAGCGAGGACTTCGCGCACGCGCTGGGGCGGGGAGCGCGAGCGGAGATCGCCGCGCGCTACGACCTGCGCGTGCTGGTCGCGCGCGAGATCGAGCTCCTGCGCCGGATCGCCCGGAGCCGGTGAGCGCCGTGACGCGGCAGGGTCGGCCTGGGCCGGAGAGAGGGTACGAGCTGGTGGACCTCGGCGACCGCCGGGTCCTCACGGTCGAGGGCCGCCGCTACGAGACGGGGTACAGCGAGCGCGTCGTCCGCATGCTCATCGAGCGTAAGGGCGCCCGGCGCGCGCCGCCGTACTTCGGCTACAAGGAGACGCGGGGGCGCCACTTCCTGGGCCCGCTGCTGGGCTACCTGCGGAGGCTGGGCGCGGCGAATCTGTCCGTCCTCGAGATCGGCTGCTCCTTCGGCCACATGACCGAGTACCTGGCCGAGCAGCCGGAGGTGGGCGGGATCTGGACCTTCGACACCGACCCGGCCTTCGTGGCCATCGGCAGGACCAAGGTCGAGGAGCTGGGTCTCCACAAGGTCCGGGAGGTCAGCCTGTTCGGGAACGACGAGACCCGCCGCCTGCCGTACCCGGACGGCCGCTTCGACCTCGTGCTGGCTCTCGGGGTGGTGGAGCACCTGCCGGCGCGGAACCAGCGGGCGCAGGTGGACGAGTACTACCGTGTGCTGGCGCCGGGTGGCCACATCGCGATCCTCGACACGCCGAACCGCCTCTTCCCGCTCGAGACGCACTCGGTCGGACTGCCGCTCGTCCAGTGGCTGCCGCCGCGCGTGGCCCATGCGTACGCGCGCGCCTGTCGTCCCGACCGCTACCGTGGAGTCGGCTTCGAGGAGTTCACCGCCGACGGCACGGGATGGCGGAACGCGACACTCGGCGACTGCCTGCCGTCATCCGGCTGGGCCGGGCTCGTGGACGTCACGGAGGAGGCGGGCTACGGGTGGCGCTTCTTTCGGGACACGGCGCGCTCCCGCACGCGGCGGTCGCTACTGCCAGTTTTCGGGCTCATGGCGACCTTCCTGCGCGGTCTCGGGGCGGCGCCGTCCCACTGCCTGCCGTACCTGAACCTGCTATTCAGGAGGAAGGAGGCGCCCTAACCTCGACTCGAGGCCCGCCGCCGGGGCTTTTTCGAGCTCAGGATCCTATGATTCCGGGCGTGGACGTCCTCCCTGAGGGGGCCGGGCGTTGGCCCAATTCGTGCTACCGTAGACACACGGCCATGATCACCCTGATCAATCCGCCGGGCATCAAAACCTTCTCGGGCCTGCAGATGCACACGCCCAACCCGCCGTTGGGGCTTGCCTACATCGCGGCCGCGATCAAGGACGCGGGCCTGCCCTACCAGGTCGTCGACGGCACTGGGGAGGCCCTCGACGTCGTGCGCCCCTATCCCGACCGCGACGACTTCATGATCCAGGGGCTGTCCTTCGACGAGATCACAGCACGCATCCATCCGGACGCCGAGGTGATCGGCGTCGCCTGCATGTTCTCCACAAGTCTCTCCTGGAGCGCGTGGGGTTGCGGCACGCTGCCGCCGTCATTGCCACGACCGAGGCGCTCCGTGCTCGGGCGGCGCGCTTCGCCCGGCGGGTCGAGCTGATCCCGAACGGCGTGGATACGTGCCGGTTCGCGCCGCCGGTGCGCGAGGGCGGGCGAGCCGCCCGCAAGCCGCACCAAGTGCTCAACGTCGGTCGCTGTCGAAGGAGAAGAACCTCTCGGCGCTCGTCCGGGCCGCCGCCTCGCTCCGAGGCCGGTTTCCCCTCCGTCTCGTCTTGATCGGAAACGGCCCACTCCGGGAAAGCCTGGCCGCCGAAGCCCGGGATGCTGGCGTCGCAATCGATTTCCCAGGAGTCGTTGATCAGGGCACGCTCCCGCAGCGGTACGCCGCGGCCGATGCCTTCGTCCTCGCGTCCTTTACCGAAGGGCTTCCTAGGGTTCTGATCGAGGCCATGAGCACGGGGTGCCCTGCGTGGCCTCGGAGTGCGCCGGCAACCGCTCGCTCGTGACTCCGGAGCGGACCGGTCTCCTCTTCGACCCGAACCGCCCAGCCGATCTGGCGGCCTGCCCTGAGCGGGTGCCGACGGACCACGCCCTGGCCGAATCCCTCGGCCGCGCCGCGCGCGAGCTGGCCGTGGCCCGGTACGATCTTGGGCGGCGGGTCCAGCAGGAGATCGCCGTCCTGAAAAGCGTGGCGCGCACCTGAGATTCGTATCGCTATTTCTCGTCGCCCTGGGAATCCTCGGCATGGCTTTCGTCGCCCTCGGCCGCGTGGTCGATCCGCGGGACGATTTTGGCGGTGGCATCTGCCCGCAGGTGACGATGGACTCTCGCCGCGACAAGATGCGGCTCTTCAAGAACTACGTGTCCTCCGGCGGCGTCGGCGGGCTCATTCTGGGATCGAGCCGTTCCATGAAGCTCGACCCCAAGCAGCTCGAATCCAGGCTGGGTGTTCGGTTCTTCAACTTCAGCGTGGACAGCGCGCGCGCCGAGGACCTCCTTGCCATCTACCGGTGGGTCCGGCGCCAGGGTGTCACACCCCACTACCTCGTGCTCGGTCTCGACGTCGAGGCGTTGCACGACGACGACCAGGCCGACCACCGTCTTCAGGGGAATGTCGAGCTCCTCGCCGGGCTGCGAGGTCGCGTCGGAGCAGCGGCCGCGCTCGATCGGGTGGCCGCCGACGCCGCAAAGTACAAGGACCTGTTCACCGCCGCATACGTCGCGGACGCGGCCCGCTCGGTCGCCCGCTGTCTGCGGCCGTCTAGGCACTCGGGGGCCGCCACCGAGTTCGACCCGGACGGCTACCTTCGCTACGTGGAGCTCGAGCGGGCGCGCGCCGCCGGCACCTTCGATCTCGACCGGCAGATCTCGGACAGTCTCGAGGGTTATGTGCTCCGGTTCCGGGGCATGCACGACCTGTCGCCGAGGCGACGGCAGGACCTCGAGCAGCTCATCCACGAAGCGAGGGCGGACCGGGTGGTCGTCAAGGTGTGGATCACCGCGCTTCACCCGAGGACGGCCCGGTACCTTGGCGAGAGGACGGCCTATGCGGAGCTCTTGTCCCGGACCAGGGTGCTTCTGGCCCGTCTCCGAGACACCTGGGGCATCGACGCCTACGACTACAGCGCCCCGGAGCGCTTTGCCGGTTCGCTGACGGCGTGGTACGACGGTGGGCACATCGACGAGAAGAACGCGGAGCTGGTCGCCGCGGGCCTTGCCGCGCCGAGCCGGGACGCCGGCCGACCGTAATGGTCTTCAATTCGAATATCTTTCTCTTTGCCTTCCTGCCGGTTGTCTTCGGTCTCTTCTGGCTCTTGAAGGGGAGGCAGGCGCGCTACGTCCTGCTGACTGTCAGCGGGTACGTTTTCTACGGGTACTGGGACTGGCGCTTCTGCTTCCTGCTTCTCTTCTCGAGCTTGTTGAGCTTCTACGCGGCACTGCTGATCGAGCGCTCGGCGAGCCTGCGGGCCAGGCGGGCGTGGATGACGCTGTCGATCTCGGCGGACCTGACGCTCCTTGGGTTCTTCAAGTACTACAACTTCTTTGCCTCGTCGCTGCACGCGGCAATTCCCGGGATCGCCCCGCCCCTGCTGCACATCATCCTGCCGGTCGGGATCAGCTTCTACACGTTCCACACGATGTCGTACATCCTCGACGTCGCCGAGGGGCGGATCAGGGCGACCAGCAACCTGTTCGAATACCTCACATACGTCAGCCTGTTCTCCCAGCTCGTCGCGGGACCGATCGTCCGGTTCCGGCAGATCGAGCAGGACCTGGAGCACATCGAGGGGCCACCGCGGGAGGACTTCATGGCGCGCGGGATCGGCTTCTTTTTGGTCGGCCTGATCAAGAAGGCGGTCGTCGCCGACTCTATCGCCATGTATCTCGATCCTGCCCTCGCCTCCTACTCGACGCTGTCGACTGCGGGCGCGTGGCTCGCCGCCCTGGGCTACACCTTTCAGATCTACTACGACTTCAGCGGGTACTCGGATATGGCGGTCGGTCTCGGATACCTGTTCGGGCTCCACATCCCTCAGAACTTCAACGCTCCCTACCGGGCCCTCGGCCCGCGGGATTTCTGGCGCCGCTGGCATATCAGCCTGTCGACCTGGCTGCGCGATTACCTCTACATCCCCTTGGGCGGTAGCCGGTTCGGCGAAACCCGGATGATGATCAACCTGCTGGTGACGATGCTGCTCGGCGGCTTGTGGCACGGCGCGAACTGGACCTTCGTCGTCTGGGGCGCATACCACGGCATGTTGCTGATTGTGGAGCGGGTGCTCGACCGGTGGCTGACCCGGGTGCCGACGGCGATGCGGCGAGCGGGTACCTTCGTGCTGGTCGTCTTCTCCTGGGTGCTGTTCCGCTCGGACAGCTTGGACATGGCGGGGCAGTGGATGGCCAGGATGTTGGGGATCGGCGCGGGGACCCAGAGCGCGCCTCCCTCGCTGATCGTGCTGGTGGCGCTGTGCCTGGTGGCGGTCAATACGGTGCCCGAGACCTGGGACATACGATTTGGGATCCGCTATCGCTGGGCTCCGGTCTATGCCCTCGGGTTCCTCTTAGCGTATCTCTTCGTCAATGGCCGGCACAGCGTATTTCTCTATTATCAGTTCTGATGGAAGACAGCCGCCCGGAGCCCTCGGCCGCGTCGGTTGCTTCACGTTTACGGGGGCTCGTTTGCAGGGGATAGTCTGGTGGCTGCCCTACGGGCAGGTGTGCCCCGTCTGCCCGGCCCCATGATTCGGGGCTTTACCTTCCGCCCTCAAGGCACCCGGGCGTTGGCCCGATTCGTGCTACCGTAGACACACGGCCATGATCACCCTGATCAATCCGCCGGGTATCAAAACCTTCTCGGGGCTGCAGATGCACACGCCCAACCCGCCGCTGGGGCTTGCCTACATCGCAGCCGCGATCAAGGACGCGGGACTGCCCTACCAGGTCATCGACGGCACCGGCCTAGCCCTCGACGTCGTGCGTCCCTATCCCGACCGCGACGACTTCATGATCCAGGGGCTGTCCTTCGACGAGATCACGGCCCGCATCCATCCCGACGCCGAGGTGATCGGCGTCGCCTGCATGTTCTCCACGCTGTGGCCGCTCGTGAACAAGATGGCCTGGGCGGTGCGGGAGAAGTTCCCCAACGCCTGGATGGTCCTGGGCGGCGAGCACGGCACCGCGGTGCCCGAGAACGTGCTGAAGGTCAGCCCCTTCGACGCGGTGGTGCTGGGCGAGGGCGAGGACACCGTGGTCGAGCTGCTCCGCGCGAGGCGCGAGGGGCGGCCGCTGGCGCAGGTCAGGGGCATCGCGTTCAAGGACGGCGACCGGGTCGTCAAGACCGGGCTCTCGGCGCGGAAGAAGGACGTGGACAAGATCGCGCCGCCCGACTGGGATTCGTTCCCCATCGAGGAGTACATCGCGCGGCACCAGATCAACGGCGCCAACATGGGGCGCTCCATGCCGCTCCTGGCGACGCGCGGCTGCCCGTTTCAGTGCACCTTCTGCTCCAATCCCGGCATGTGGACCCAGCGCTGGATTCCGCGCGACCCCAAGCTCGTCGCCGACGAGATGGAGCTCTACGCCCGCAAGTACCGGGTGACGAACTTCGACTTCCAGGACCTGACCTCGATCATCAAGCGGCAGTGGATCGTGGACTTCTGCCAGGAGTTGATCGCGCGCGACCTGTTCATCACCTGGCAGATGCCGAGCGGCACGCGTGCCGACGTGTTCGACGCGGAGGTCGCGGACCTCCTGTACCGCTCGGGCTGCCGGGCGCTCGCCTTCGCGCCCGAGAGCGGCTCGCCCGAGATCCTCAAGGTCATCAAGAAGCAGGTGGACCTCCCGCGGATGCTCGAGTCCATGAGGATCGCCGTCAACCGCGGGCTCAAGCTCTCCTGCTTCATCGTCATCGGCTTCCCCGACGACACGCCGGACACGCTCAGGCAAACGACCCGGCTCATCTGCAAGATGGCCTGGCTCGGGGTCTACGACGTCGCCGTGTCGAAATTCGTGCCGTACCCGGGCTCGGAGCTCTTCACGCGGCTCCAGCGCGAGGGCAAGATCGAGCTCGACGACGACTTCTTCGTCTCCCCGATGGATTTCTACACCCAGAAGGCGCCCTCGTACGCCGTCGCCATCAGCACGCGCCGGCTGTACCGGACCATGATGTGGATGTTCTGGAACTTCTACCTGCTGTCGTTCCTGTTCCGCCCGCTCCGGGTGATCCGGACCCTCGTCAAGGCCGTCACCACGGGCACCGAGGACACGCGGTACGCGAAGTGGTTCGTGGACCGCGTCTACACCCGCCGCCGCTGGCGCAAGCTGGCGGAAACCGCGCAGCGCTGAGCGCCGTGGCCGACCGCGCGCCGTTCTGGTCCGCGCGCCGCGTGATGATCACCGGCGGCGCGGGATTCTTCGGATCCTTCGTGGTCGACCGCCTCCGGGCCGTGGGCGCGAAGGAGATCTTCGTGCCGCGGAGCCGGGACTACGATCTGGTGGACCCCGTGGCGGTGCGGCGCGCCTACCGCGACGCGAGCCCGGACATCGTGATCCACCTGGCGGCCGTCGTGGGCGGCATCGGCGCCAATCAGAAGCATCCCGGCGACTTCTTCTACAAGAACCTGATGATGGGCGCCCAGATGATGGAGCAGGGGCGGCTCGCGGGCATCGAGAAGCTCGTCGCCATCGGCACCGTCTGCTCCTATCCGAAGTTCACGCCGGTGCCGTTCAAGGAGTCGGACCTCTGGATCGGCTACCCGGAAGAGACCAATGCGCCCTACGGGCTGGCGAAGAAGATGCTGATGGTCCAGTCCCACGCCTACCGTCAGGAGTACGGCTTCAACTCGATCAACCTGCTGCCGGTCAACCTCTACGGGCCGCGCGACAACTTCGACGTCGAGAGCTCGCACGTCATCCCCGCGCTCATCCGCAAGTGCCTCGAGGCCAAGCGCGCCGGGGCGCCGTCGGTCGCGTGCTGGGGCACGGGCCGGCCGACGCGCGAGTTCCTCTACGTTGAGGACGCGGCGGAAGCCGTCGTGCTGGCCGCCGAGCGCTACAATACGAGCGAGCCGGTCAACCTGGGCTCCGGCTCTGAGATCTCCACGCTCGAGCTGGCCGAGCTGATCAAGGCGATCACGGGATACGCGGGGCCGCTCGTCTGGGACGCCAGCCGCCCCGACGGCCAACCGCGGCGGGCGCTGGACACCTCCCGGGCCGCCGAGGCGTTCGGATTCAAGGCGCGGACGCCGTTCAAGGTCGGCCTCGAGCGCACCGTCGAGTGGTACCTCGGCCAGGGAGGCGGCCGCTCCTAGCGTGACAGCCAGCGACGCGATCCGCTGGGCGCGCCGGGTGCGGAGCGAGCGGCCGCCGGCCGCGCTGGACGAGTACCTCGCCGGCTTCGAAGCCTTCTTCAACGACTACGCGGGGCGCGTCGAATACTGGCGCGCCCGCAACCCCGGCTACCACGAGTCCATCGCGTCGCTGGCGCGCTTCTACGTGCCTCGCGGCGCCCGCGTGCTCGAGGTCGGCTGCGGCACGGGCGACCTCCTGGCCTCCCTCGCGCCTTCGGAAGGCGTCGGCATCGACCTCTCCGCCGCCATGGTGGCCCGCGCGTCGGAGCGCCACCCCCATCTCGAGTTCCGCCACGAGGCGGCCGAACGCCTCGACCTGCCCGGCCGCGAGTTCGACTACATTATCCTGTCCGATCTCGTCGGCTACCTCTTCGACATCCGGGGCGCGCTCGAGCGCCTGAGGGCCGTCTCGCACCCCGGGACGCGCATCATCATCAACTGGTACAGCCGTGTCTGGCAGCCCGTGGTACATCTCCTCGAAGCCCTCCGGCTCAAGTACCCGCTCCCGCTCCTCAACTGGACGACCGTCGGCGACGTCGAGAACCTGCTGCGGCTCGCCGGCTTCGAAACGGTGCGCGCGCGCGGCCACATCCTCCTGCCGCTCCGGCTCGGGCCGATCAGCCGCTGGGCCAACCGCTTCCTCGCGCACCTGCCCATCGTCCGCTGGTTCGTGTGGACCAACTGGGTGGTCGCCAGGCCGATCCCGCGCGCCACGTCGGACCCGCCAAGCGTGACGGTCGTCTGCCCGTGCCGCAACGAGAAGGGCAACATCGAGCAGGCCGTGCGCCGGCTCCCGGCCCTCGGCTCCCGGACGGAGCTCATCTTCGTCGAGGGGCACTCGAAGGACGACACACTCGAGGAGTGCCGGCGCGTGGCGGCGGCCCATCCGGAGCTGGACATCAAGGTCATGGTCCAGAGCGGCAAGGGCAAGGGCGACGCGGTGCGGCTCGGCTTCGCGCACGCGACGGGGGACATGCTCATCATTCTCGACGCCGACCTCTCGGTCGCGCCCGAGGACCTGCCGCAGTTCTACGAGGCCATGGTGTCGGGAGCGGGGGAGTTCGCGATGGGCTCGCGCCTCGTCTACACCATGGACCCCAGGGCCATGCGCTTCCTGAACCTGCTCGGCAACCGCTTCTTCGGCCTCCTGCTGAGCGTCCTGATCGGCCAGCCCATCAAGGACACGCTCTGCGGCACCAAGGTCATCTGGCGCGAGGACTACACCCATCTCGCGGCCGGCCGGACCCACTTCGGCGACTTCGATCCGTACGGCGACTTCGACCTGATCTTCGGAGCCGCCAAGCTCAACCTGCGCATCGTGGAGATCCCCGTGCGCTACCGCGAGCGCACGTACGGGGCGCCGAATATCAGCCGCTTCGCCGACGGGTGGCTGCTCCTGCGTATGTCCGCGCTGGCGGCGGGGCGCCTCTTCTTCGCGGCATGAGCGATGCCGCGACCCTGGCGCGGCATCGCGCCGCGTGGCAGGCGCGCCCCGAGCTCCGCTCCGTGTACCGCGAGTGGTTCGACCGGCTGCTGGCGGCGGTGGCCGCCCGCCGCCCGGTGGTCGAGGTCGGCTCCGGCCCAGGCTTCTTCAAGGAGCGCGCGCCATCGCTCGTCGCCACCGACGTCGTCTCGGGGCTCTCCGTCGACGTCCGCTGCGACGCCGACATCCTGCCTTTCCGCTCGGACAGCGTGGGAGCCATCGTAATGGTGGACACGCTCCATCATCTGCCGCGGCCGCTCGACTTCCTCTCCGAGGCCGCGCGCGTGCTCAAGCCGGGCGGCAGGCTCGCGATGGTCGAGCCATGGATCACGGCGCCGTCCTGGGTGCTCTATAGGTTCTTCCACCACGAGGAGTGCCGGCTGGGCGTGGACGTGGCGCGGCCCTTCGGCTCGGACCCCAAGGCCGCCCTCGACGGTAACGCCGCGATCCCGTACCTGCTTCTGGCCAGGCTCCGCGGGGCCGGCCTGCCGCTTCACCTCGTGAGGGCGGAGCCTTTCGTCGGCCTGCCCTACCTGGCGACCTTCGGCTTCAAGGTCGGGAGGCCGCTGCCGGGCTTCTTCCAGGCCCTGGCCCGCGCGGGCGAGGCGGCGCTCCGCCCGCTGGCGCGCTGGGTGGCCACGCGCATCTTCGTGGTCCTGGAGAAGCCGGCGTAAGCAGACGCCCGGGCGCGCTGTTATCCTCCAGGAGATGAGCGAGCCCCCATACTGTCTTCGGGAACGGCTCCGAGTGTGAAGAGCGGCCCCTGGCGTTTCCTGCTGTACCTCGTGCTGCCCCAGCCGGCCAAGCTGGCGCTCCTGCCAGATGAGCTCCGGGGACAGCTCGACCGGATCAACCTCGCGGCCAACGTCGGGATGTATTCGGGCCAGGGCGCCACCGCGTACGATGCGACCCATCGGTATGCCGAGGCGGAGCACCACGAGTACCCGGCACAGCAGCTGGTGGAGGATGTCTGGCCGGGGCGAGGCTATGGCCGCGCGCTCGAGCTTGGCGCCGGCAGCGGGTATTTCACACGCATGATCGCGCGCCGGGCCGACGCCGTGACGGCTGTCGAGCCCGTGCCCGACATGCGGCGCGTGCTCCGGGAGGGGTGTGAGGCGCACGGCATCGGCAATGTCGAGATCCTGGAGGCGTCCGCGGCCGAGCTTCCCGATCGCCTGCCGCCGCACTCGGTCGACTCGGCGATCGTGATCCAGTCGCTGCACCATATGCATCGGCGGCGAGAGGTGTTCGAGGCGCTGGGGCAGGTGGTGCGCCCGGGCGGCCGACTCCTCATGGTCGAGCCTCACCATAACCTTCGGCGCATCGTGCGGCTTGCGCGCAAGTGGCTCAAGTACTACCGCGCGCGCGAGTACTGGTCGCGCGAGATCAACTGGGGGACCCACGACTTCCTCACCTGCGGGGAGCTTAGGGTCCTGTGTCGAGGCGGAGGCTTCGAGCGACCCCGCATCACGGGGTACTGGTTCCCCTACATGAGTCGGCTCGTGCCGGATCCGACGCGGCGGTTTCGTCTCGAGTCCCGTCTCGGCCGCCTCCCCGGGCTGCGCCACATGGCGGGAGTGCTGGCCATTGAAACTCGCCGGCGCGGCCCGGCGCCGCCGTGACGTACCCGGCAGTATCGGTGCTGATGGGGGTCTGGAACGGGGCGCCCCAGGTGCGGGAGGCCATCGAGAGCGTCCTCTCCCAGACGGCGGCCGACCTCGAGCTGGTCGTGGTCGACGACGACTCCACGGATGCGACGCCAGCGATCCTCGGGTCCTTCCGCGATCCCAGGCTCCAGGTGATCCGGCGCGCGCGCGGCGGCCTCACCTCGGCGCTGAACGCCGCGCTCCGGCTCTCGCGGGCTCCCCTCGTGGCGCGCCTCGACGCCGACGACCTGGCGCTGCCCGAGCGCCTGGAGCGGCAGCTGACCTTTCTCTCGGCGCATCCGGATGTCGGGCTGGTCGGCACGGCAGCGCGCGAGGTCGACGCCTCCGGACGCGAGGTCGCGATCGTGCGTCCCCCAGCGGACGATGCGGGGATCCGGCGCGCCCTCATCCGCCGTAATCCGTTCGTCCACTCCTCGGTCGTGATGAGACGGGCCGCCGTGGAGCAGGCGGGCGGGTACGACGAAGCCTTCCCTGTCGCCCAGGACTACGACCTGTGGATGCGGATGAGCCGCGTGACGCGCATGGCGAACCTGTCGGACCCGCTGATCGTCCGCCGGCTCCGCCCCGGGCGGGTATCCGAGGCGCGCGACACCGAGCGCCTCAGGGCGGAGGCGAGCGTCAGGTGGCGGGCGGTGCGGAGCGGGGCATACCCGCCCTGGTGCGCGCTCTTCGTCCTCCGCCCGATCCTCGCCCAGGCTGTCCCGCCCGGCGCGCGCCGTGTCCTCCGCCGCCTCGGCGGCCGGTGACCCGGCTGCGGGGCGCCGTTTTGCTGGGGGCCGGGTCTGGACCCCTAGCGTATAATCAATCTAACTGCGTGAAAGAGTGAATCTTCTCCAGGAGCGTCGCAGATGCGAGTGCTGATCACCGGCATCACCGGGTTCGTCGGGAGCCACATGGCCGAGTACGCCCTGGCCAAGGGCGCCCAGGTCTTCGGCTCGAACCGGTGGCGCAGCAAGACGGAGAACATCGAGCACCTGCGCTCGAAGGTGACCTTCATCGAGTCCGACCTCAGGGACCTGTCCTCGGTCCGGGCCCTGCTCGAGACCTCGGTCCCCGACTACGTCGTGCACCTGGCGGCCCAGAGCTTCGTGGGCGTGTCCTGGCACGCGCCGGCGGAGACGCTGACGACCAACATCCTGTCCCAGCTCAACCTGCTGGAGGCCCTCCGCGGCCTCAAGATGTCGCCGCGCCTCCTGGCGGTGGGCTCGAGCGAGGAGTACGGGCTGGTCCTCGAGGGCGAGGTGCCCATCACGGAGACCAATCCGCTCCGGCCGCTGTCGCCGTACGCCGTCAGCAAGGTCACGCAGGACATGATGGCCTACCAGTACTTCAAGAGCTACGGTCTGCCGATCATTCGCACGCGGGCCTTCAACCACGAAGGGCCCCGGCGCGGCGACGTCTTCGTCACGTCGAACTTCGCCCGGCAGGTGGCCGAGATCGAGGCCGGGCTGCGCGAGCCCGTGGTCTATGTCGGCGATCTCACCCCGCGCCGCGACTACTCCGACGTGCGCGACATCGTGCGCGGCTACTGGCTCCTGCTCGAGCGCGGGGAGCCCGGCGAAGTCTACAACCTCTGTTCGGGGCGGTCGTGGTCCATCCAGCAGGTGCTCGACTTCGTGCTGAATCTCTCCACGGTCAAGGGGATCACGGTCAAGACCGACCCGGCGCGGCTGCGCCCCTCCGACGTCATGATCCTCGAGGGGGACCCGACCAAGATGCACACGGCCACCGGCTGGAAGGTGGAGATTCCCTTCGAGCGCACGCTCACGGAGCTCCTGGACTACTGGCGGCAGCGGACCCGCGCGTCCCGCTGAGGGACGCCTCGCGAGCCGGAATGGCCACCGGCCGGACGCCCGGACATCGCCCCTCGGGCGCTCGTCCACGAGTCGCGCTGGTCCACGACTGGCTCACCGGCATGCGGGGTGGCGAGCGCTGCCTCGAGGTCTTCTGCGAGCTCTTCCCCGAGGCCGACCTGTTCACTCTCCTCCACGTGCCCGGCTCCGTGTCGCCCGCCATCGAGAGTCGGCGCATCGTGACGTCCTTCATCCAGCGGATGCCCGGCGCCCGGCGCCACTACCGCCACTACCTGCCGCTCTTCCCGGCCGCGATACGCGCGCTGGATCTCGCCGGGCATGATCTGGTGCTCTCCTCGAGCCACGCGGTCGCCAAGGGCGCGCGCGTGCCCCCGGGGGCGCTCCACGTCTGCTATTGCTTCACGCCCATGCGCTACGTCTGGGATCTCTACGACGAGTACTTCGGCCCGCGGTCGGGGCTCGCGACCCGGCTGCTCATGCCGCCGGTGGCGGCGGCACTGCGCCGCTGGGACCGGCGCACGGCGGCGGGGGTGCACCATTTCGTCGCCATCTCGCGCTTCGTGGCCGACCGCATTCGGCGCGCCTACGGCCGCCAGGCCGACGTGATCTACCCGCCGGTGGACGTCGCGCGCTTCCGCCTGGACGACTCACCGGGCGACTTCTACCTCGTGGTCTCCGCGCTGACGCCCTACAAGCGCGTCGATCTCGTGGTCAAGACCGCGAACCGCCTCGGGCGGCGCCTCGTCGTCGTCGGCACCGGGCCGGAGGAGGCGAGGCTTCGCGCCATGGCGGGCCCCACGGTCGAGTTTCTCGGGTGGCGTGACGACGCCGAGACCGCGGAGCTGTACACGCGCTGTCGCGCGCTGATCTTCCCGACGCTCGAGGACTTCGGCATCACGCCGCTCGAGGCCATGGCCGCGGGGCGTCCGGTGATCGCGCTGGGGCAGGGGGGCGTGCTCGAGACCGTGGTGCCGCCGGGCGGCAGCGAGCCCGCGACGGGCCTCTTCTTCGAGCGCCAGAGCGCCGAGAGCCTCGCCGCCGCCATCCGGCACTTCGAGTCTGGGTCGATCCGCTTCGAGCCCAAGGCCCTGCGCCGTCGCGCCGAGGCCTTCGACCGGCCGCTCTTCCTGGAGCGGATGGAGAGCTACCTGGCGGCCCGCTGGCAGGAGCACGCCCGGTGCTGAGGGCCTACTCCCGGCTCCTCGAGCAGGTGATGCTCGTGGGGGACCTCCTGCTGGTCGCCGGCTCCTGGCTCCTCGCGTACCTCGCGCGCTTCTACGTCATTGGCCCGCAGTCCCGCCACGGCATCCCGCCGCTCGAGCCCTATCTCCTCATGCTGCTGCCCATCCTGATCGTCTGGGGCATCGCCTTCCGCGCCTTCGACCTCTACCACCCACGGCGCATCGGCTCACGCCTGTCGGAGGTGGCCGGCATCGCGAAGGCTTCGACCGTCGGCGCCCTCGTCCTCGTGAGCGTGATGACGTTCTTCTTCCGCGAGTACGACTACTCGCGCGTGGTCATCGTGTACTTCTGGATCTTCTCGATCGCGGGCGTGTCCTTCGCGCGCTACGCCTTCCGCGAGGCCCTGCGCGTCGCCCGCCGGCGGGGGTACAACCTGCGCTACGCCCTCGTGGTGGGCGGGGGTGAGCTGGCGGCCGGCGTCGTCCGGAGGCTTCGGGCGCGGCCGGACACGGGCATCCAGATCCTCGGTCTGGTGGGAGACGACAAGCGGGCGGCGGCGGGGGTCCAGTCGCTCGGCGGCTTCGCGGACCTTCGCGCGGTGCTTGACACCCACGAGGTGGACCACGTCATCCTGGCGCTTGCCCACGAGGAGTACGGCCGGCTGGGCGGGCTCCTCGAGGCCATCGGCGACGAGCCGGTGACCATCCACGTGGTGCCCGACCTCGGCCGCTTCACGTCGCTCCGCGGCGGCGTCGAGGAGTTCGAAGGCCTGCCCTTCGTTCACCTGCGGGAGTCGCCCCTCTACGGCTGGAGCCGGGTCGCGAAGCGCGTCTTCGACGTCGCCTTCTCGCTGGCCGTGCTGGCGCTCCTGTCGCCCGTCTTGTTAGCGCTCGCCGCCGCCGTCAAGCTGACGTCGCGCGGCCCCGTCCTATACGGGCAGGAGCGGATGGGGCTCGACGGCCAGCGCTTCCGCATGATGAAGCTCCGCACCATGCGCGTGGACGCCGAGCGCGAGACGGGGCCCGTGTGGGCCGCGACGGGCGACGACCGGCGGACTCCGATCGGCGCTTTCCTCCGGCGCTTCAGCCTGGACGAGCTGCCCCAGTTCGTCAACGTCTTCCGCGGGGAGATGAGCGTCGTGGGGCCGCGGCCCGAGCGCCCCGTGTTCGTGGAGCGATTTAGGCGGACGGTGCCGGGCTATATGCTGCGGCACAAGGTCAAGTCCGGCGTGACCGGCTGGGCGCAGGTCCACGGGCTGCGCGGCAATACCTCGCTCGAGAAGCGCATCGAATACGACATCGAGTACATCGAGCGCTGGTCGTTCTGGCTCGACCTCAAGATCATCGGCCTGACGCTCGTCCGCGTGCTCTTCGACCGGAACGCCTACTGAGGTGATCGCCCTCCGTCGCGGACTCCTCGCGGCGTTCGTCGTGGGCCTCGGCGTCTCGATCACGCTGGCGGAAGGCGCGCTCATCGGCCTGACGCTCCTGTGGCTCTGGCGCCTCCGCGATCCCGAGGTTCGCCGCGGCCAGCCGTGGCCGCTCTGGCGGCCCGTGCTGGCCTTCACAGGAGCCACCCTTCTCTCGGTCCTCGCCTCCGGCCACGTAGAGGCGAGCCTCGCCGCCTCCAAGGGGCTCCTGCTGATGGCCGCGCTCTACGTCACTGCCGACGCCCTCGAGGACGCGCGGGAGGGCGACCGCTTCCTCTCGTGGCTTGCCTTGGCCGCCGGCGGCGCCGCGCTGGCGGGCCTCGTTCAGTTCGGGGCGTGCCCGCCCCAGGAGCCCGCGGCCGGGCTCGCCCGCTGGTTCTTCCACCGCTGCGATCGCGCCCGCGCGTTCTTCAGCATCTACATGACGCTGGCAGGCGTGCTCAACATCGCGCTGCTCGCCACGCTCCCGCGTGTCCTGCCGGGCGGGTTCCGCGCGTGGAGCGCGCCCGTGTGGCTCTTGACCGCGATCGGTCTCGCCATGACGTACACGCGCGGGGCGTGGATCGGGCTCGGCGCCGGCGCGGCTGCGCTCCTACCCATGAGCCGGCGGGGCCGCCTCGCCGTGCTGGCGGGCCTCGTGCTCCTGCCGGTGATCTTCCTCGCCGGGCCGCGCGATCTGAGCCACCGCTTCCGCAGCATGTTCGACCCCGACGAGGCGGGGATCAAGGAGCGCGTCTACATGTGGCGGAGCGGCACGGCCATGTGGCGCGAACGCCCGCTGCTCGGCTGGGGCCCCGGCGGCGTCAAGCGTGAGTATTCCCGCTACGCCCTGCCCGAGGCCTTCAAGCAGCGCACGGGGCACGTGCACAACACGCCGCTCCAGATTCTGGTCGAGCGTGGGGTGCTGGGGCTCGCGGCGTGGCTCGCGATCTGGATCGCCTTCTACTGGCGCGCCATCGGTCTCTTGCGCGTGCTCGATGCGAGCCGCATGCGCGAGAGGGCGCTCGTGGCGGGCAGCGTGGCGGCGGTGACGGGCTTTCTCGTGGCGGGGCTGTCCGAATACAACTTCGGCGACTCCGAGGTGGTGATGGTCGCCTGGGCCGTCATGGCCCTGCCGTGGGCGGCGGCTACCGGCCTTGCAGGGCCTCGGTCGCGCAGGCATACAGGGCCAGCCGGCGATCGGTGTTGATGAGGCCCGCAGGCACACGGGCCGCCATCGCGCGCAGCCGCTCCGTCTCGCCCAGGTGCCACCAGCGCCGCCACCCCGTCGCCAGCGCCTCGACATCGGCGCTGGTCGCCGACTCCGGCGAGACTGCGAGCGCCTCACAGCGCCGCACCCGCGCCGCTTCAGCCGGAGTCGGCAGGTGAGGGAGCCGCAGGCAGAGCGCACGGAGGGCCGAGACCTTGCGAATCGCCGCTGAGGCGTCCAGCGTCGTCGTCACGCTTCGGGCCCCAGCGCTTCCAGGTCCGCCAGGTCCTGCGCCGATCCTCGGAGCCGCTTGAGCGCCCGAAGACCCGCGAGGCTCACGATCGAGAGACGCCCTCCCTCCCACGCGACGGCCTCCCGGCCGGCTAGGAGGGCGGCGAGCGCCGGGTCATTCGGGATGAGGAGATCCACAGGTACAAGGTCCGAGCCATCGATCTTGATCAACCGCTGGATCTCGAGCCGTCCCCCGGCAACCGACATGGGCGTGCCCGCACGGCGGAACCCCAGCGATGCCAGCCGTTCGATAGCCGGCAGCAAGTGCTCCCGCCCAAGCAGAAGGTCCACGTCTTCAGTGGCGCGCGGGACGGCATAGATGGACACCGCGAGCCCTCCGACGAGAGCGTAGGCGATCCCGGCCGCGTCGAGCGCTTCCACGATGCCGCGCAGCTCGGTGTGGAGATCAAGCGTCACGGGGCAAATATATCACCCCACACCCCGCGCGGTGGGGCTTGGCGGGATCGGCGCCTCGCGATACCATCGTGTCGGTGGCGAGCGACATCCCCCGCATCTCTCCCAACGAACGGTCTGCATGGGCGGCCGCCGACGCCTATGGCTGCGACATGTCCTTGCTGGAAAGCAGTCTCCACAGGACGCCGTCGGAACGACTCAGGGTGCTCGGCCGGGCCCTGGCGGCCGCGCTCGCGTTGAGAGAGGCCACGGAGCGCCGCGCTGTCGGATCTTGTGGGGGATTATTAGTCCCGAAGATGTGAACTCATGCCTAGATCACTCACTCGGAAAGGAGAAGAGTCTCAATTCCTCAATCTCTAGGATCGGCTCAAGCCGGCTCTGCAAGGAAGTGCGCAGACGGACTACTACTGGGACGACTACTGGGACGACGACCCGACACATTTCAACGTCGCGGGGAACCGGCCGTGAGCTGAAGAGTTGATTCGATTTCTCGTAAACGAGCACCGGGAACCGCTCAGCCGTTGTCTAGCCTCTGTCGGCGCAGAGTGCGCGCCCTGCCTTGGCCGCGATGGCCTCCGCGTCGGAGACACTTATCGCCGATCCGACGAAGTCAAGATCGAGCAAGGCATACGCAAAGCCACTTGAAAGGCGAGGGACACAGCCCGTCTGCCGAGCCGCGAGAACTTCGGACCTCTCACGGGCCAGCATCCCCTCGACGGACGCCATGGGTCCTTCGGTTACGGAACGTGCCATGAGCAAGGACACAGTCATGAACACCACGCCCAGCGCCGCACTGACCCCCAAAATGAGGACCAACCTTCGCGCAAGTGTCCTGGAAACTTCCGTGCGCAGGAGTTCAAATACCATGCCGGCGGACACGGCCGCCAGAGCCGGGGCGACGTAGCGGTACTCGGGAACCCACGTCGACATCAAAAACGGCGCGGTCAGCGCTATCGAAAACGACAAGCCGAAGGCAGAACGGATTTCAGCCCGACGCCACCCGCGACGAAGAACCAACCAAGCCTGGGTGGCCAACCCCAACGTCAGGGCCCCCAGAAATGGAGC
Organism: Candidatus Methylomirabilota bacterium; assembly: GCA_035936835.1. Classification (NCBI taxonomy): domain Bacteria; phylum Methylomirabilota (SeqCode); species Candidatus Methylomirabilota bacterium. The sequence continues at coordinate 48,952 of DASYVT010000069.1, forward strand.
GAGCCGCAAGAGATTGTAGAACCAGGATCCAAGACTCGACGGCGTGGACAGCACGGTGTGCTCAGCCGCGATGCTGAGCATGACATCGGCCCCTTCGCTCCAGTTCACTGGGTCAAACGTCCAACTCGAGAAGGACCCTGCCAGTGCCGCCAGGACCACCAGTCCCAGAGGACCCGCTGAGCGCCGCTGGCCCATGAACAGGCCCCAGCCCAGAGTCATGGCCGCGGCCAGAGCCAGACATATGCTCCACTCCTGCTTACCGACGAAGCCGAGGACAAGGCCCGAAAGCGCCCACGCTGAAACACCGCCGGCCTGGACCGCGATTGCCAGAATTCCACAAGCCAACCACCCGACCGTGGTGTCTACCTGCAAGTAGAGAGATCCCCCTACGGCCAGCGGACTGATCAACATGGCCAAATAGGCGGCGATCGCAATCCCCTGCGTACGCTCTCGCCGCCAGGGAACGGTGACTGCCAGGGTCACCCAAAAAGCCAGTTGAAAGAGGCTGTTCAAACTCCGGATCGCCATGTCAGACGACATGCTTGGGACGGGCGTCCAGCCATACCTTCGGGCCAGGCTTCCCAAGTGGGTCATGGATTCGTAGAGCGGAGCCGGATGGCTCAGCGGCGCGCGCAGGGGGATGCCGTTGATCCGTGCCATGAGCCCGTAGTCGGGGCCCGGGGGAGAATTGAGGTAGAGATCCGCGAAGATCCCCTCCTCACCCACCAGTGGTTGCGCGAGGAAGGGGGCACGGAACACCCAGAACACCAGGATGGTCAACGCCACCATCGCTGGTCTAGTCGGCATTAACCGGGATTTCCGATATGGACCGATTTCCGCCCCCCTTAGCGGCGTCCACCGGGCAGACCGTCCCCGGCGGTCAGCTCATTCAGCCCTCCCGACAGGTTGATCACAGTCCTTCTGGTGAACCCTGGGGCCTGTGCGACTTAGTGCTTCCGGGTTTGGTCACTCCGCTGTGTGTTTCAGGGACACCACCGTTACATCGCCGTTCACCGCTCATTCCCTCGCCCCCGGTCGTGCGCTCCGGATCACGTCGGGTGCCACGCAAGGCGTTCAATGTGCCCGAGAATCTGCCCAAACAGACTTCGCGTCAAGTGGCTTTCGGCCAGTTGGAGTATGAGGTACCGGGCATGCCGGATCAGGCGCCCGCCGTCTTGACGAGCCGCTGTTGGAGGCTCGTCAGGGACCAGCGCTGGATGGCGAGGGGCAGGACGAGCCGCCGCAGAAGATTGCCGAGATTGTACGCGATGATCCCCAGGAGCAACCGCACCTCATCGGCCCGGAGGCGGTGGCAGGAGAGGCAGATCCAATGAGTGGCTTCTTTACCCTCCTTGATCCACTTCTCCACCGTCCCGCGCTGGTTGTGGAAGCAGCCGACGGCGCGGTTCGTCCCGGTCAAGGTGGTGACACGGTGGTGACGATGAGCAAGTCCTCGACGGCCCGCTCCAGCACGTCATTGGCCGGGAGCCGGACGGCATACGCCACGCCGCTCCAGCGCCTCGTCCACGACGGGGAGGGTAAAGGCCGCGTCGGCGCGGAGGACGACGGCCTGCCCTGGAGCCTGGCACCGGTCTATGACGGGGAGGAGGATCTGCTCCCAGCCGTTCGCACTGTGGCCGTTGCTTGGCCGGAGCGTGGCGGCCAGGCAGTCGCCGTGCTGATTGAACACAAACAGCGGGTGATAGCAAGCGGACTCGACGTGATCGTTTTAGGCTGACTGCTCTTGCGCGCCGTGGACCGAACTCTCGGAGCTGTTGATATCGAGCGTCACGCGGCGGGTGCACGGCCGGGTGGCATCGTGCTGCACCAGGTCCGTATTGAAGCGCGCGAGTCCCTGATAGTTCCACTCCCCGCTCAGGACTTCCGTCTCGAACCAGTGGAGCGTCGAGGTGAGCGCGATGCTCGCCTCCCTCCGCTTGCGCGAGGCCAGCATCCGACAGGTCGGATCTTCGGCCAGCCGTTCAGCATCGTTGGTATCCTGGTACCCTGCCAGACGGCTATAGATGGACTATTGGAACAGGTCCGCCAGAGGGAATTGGCGGTTACGTCCCGTGCGGGGATCGGTGAGGTGTCGCTCGATCAGGGCCCTCAGGCCGAGCCGCTCGTCCAACTCGCGTGGCAACAGCAGCCCGGCGTCGGAGGTCACCGTCGCGCCATGGAACTCGACGCGGAGTTGGGGGTTGAACCAGAGGCGAACCGGGCCCGGTTTCGCGTCACCTGTTGGGTGGTGCCCTCCGCACCAGCGAGGAGCCACCGAGAGCCGCGTTTCATGCGGGTGTTGAGCGATTGTCGCCCGGTCCGTTCACCTTTCAAATCCAAAATGTGGGCTTGAGTCCCTCCTTGATCGGCAGATACGCCACGCGGTCGAGTTCGTCGTGGTCGGAGGGTTTGCGGCCGTCGCCCATGGCGTCACGCTGCTCACACAGGATATCGACGTCTGCTGCCCAGTCACTCCCGACAACCTCATGCGCCTCCAGGCCGCGCTCGCCGACCTCCACCCGGTTCACCGGAAGCCACCCGCGAGACCGCCACTGCGCCTCACCCTGGAGACCGCGACCGAGTTCCGGAACCTGTACCTGGAGACGGACTGGGGGCAGCTCGACTGCCTTGGCGAGATCCTGGGCGTGGGCGACTACGATCGCGCTCTCGCTCAGAGCCTCGAGATCCAGCTCGCGGGTGGTCCCTGCCGGATTCTCCCCATTGATGCCCTCGTCCAAGCGAAGCAGGCGATGGGGCGGGACAAGGATCGCGAGACCATTCTCCAGCTCCGTGCGATCCAGGAGCGGACCCGTGGTCGGTGACCAGGTGGAATCGGGGGTCAGGTTGAGGTAGCCCGGGCCGTCAGGGCCCGCCTTCCTCGGAGATGCTGTCCCCCTTTTCGGTGTCCACCAAACCCGGGCCACCTCACACCGACCCCGCCTAGTAGCTTTGCGACAGCTCCGTCGCCGAGCGGACTTTGACGAAGTACTCCTTGAAGCGACCGAGGTCGTCCTCGGAGACGAGGTCCGACACCATCACGCAGACGAGCCCTGACTGCTTCCAGACGATCAGCGTGAATCCGTCGTCCTTGGTCACCAGCGGGCGCCACTTCGCGATCTGGACCCTGCCGCGCTCCGGGATCGCGACGTTGGGGCCGCGCGCGATGATGTAGCTGACCGAGTGGCCGTCGCGGTCCTGGTAGGTCAGCGCGAGGGCGCGGCGCCCTTCGAGGAAGGTCGGCTGAGCGTTGACGAGCTGGAGATCCTGGTCGCCCGTGAAGACCCAGTTGAGCAGCACGCCGCTCTCCGCCATCACGCGGGGCAGGGCGCCCGGCACCGCGTCCGGCCGCGTCTCGCCCCAGAGCACCGCGCGCGCGTGCTCGGTCATGACGGCGCGCGAGAGCAGCTGGAGCGGGTCGTTGCCCGAGCGCGGCAGCGCGGGCGCCAGCCAGAGCAGCATGACCATGGCGGTGGCGAGCGCGGAGAGCGCGGGCGGCAGCCAGAGCGACGGCCGGCGGCGGCCCTCGGGCGGGCTCAGAGTCTCGACGACGGACACGCGCAGGCGCGCGGGCGCTTCGTGCCGTGTCAGGCGCTCGCGCAGGAGCCGCGCGATCTCGTCCGGTTCGCCGCCGTGGTCGTCGATGTTGGTCGTCATGTCCTCAGACCCTGTCCGGCCCGCCGTAGTCCTTGAGAAGCCCCCGCAACCTGTCCTTGGCCCGGAAGATCCGCGACTTCACCGTGCCGACCGGGCAGTCCATGATGCGGGCCACCTCCTCGAGCGACAGCCCCTCGACCTCGGCCAGCAGGAGCGGAGTCCGGAACTCTTCCGGCACCAGCGCCAGCGCCCGCTCCAGATCCATGTGGGCGCCCGCGCTCTCGCCGTCCTCGACCGGGGCGTGGTGGAACATCGGAGCCTCGCCGTCCGGCACGCCCGCCTCGCTGATCGCGGGCTCGCGCTCGCGGAGGCGGTAAAAGGTCAAGAAGGTGTTCCTCAGGATTTGAAACATCCAGGCGCGCATGTAGGTTCCCGGCTGGAATCGGTGCGAGAAGCGGAGCGCCCGGGCGTACGTCTCCTGCACCAGGTCCTCGGCTTCCGACCCGTTGCGGGTCAGGTAGACGGCGAGGTTGTAGAGCGCGTCGAGGTGCTTGAGCGCCTGCTGCCTGAACTCGTCGTCAGCCACAGCGGGCTCCGACGGCCGGCTACTCGAACCACCGGGCCGGCAGGTCGGACGGGCGCACCTCGCGCTCGTCCGCCAGGGCCTCGAGCAGCTCGCGGATGGTCTGGTAGAGCACCGGGTGCTCGAGCTCGGGCGCGAGGTCGGCGAGCGGCCGCAGGACGAACGCGCGCTCGTGCATCAGGAGATGCGGGATGTGCAGGTGGTCGGGGCCGCTGATCACCTGGTCGTCGTAGAGGAGGATGTCGATGTCGAGCGTGCGCGGCTCGTAGCGCTGGTCCTCGGGCCTGCCGGCGCCGCGCGTGCGGCCCATCACGCGCTCCACGTCCTGGACCTGCTCGAGGAGCGCCGGTGGCTCGAGCGTCGTCTCGATCGAGACGACGCAATTGAAGAACCAGGATTCCTGGTTCCGGGCGCTCTGCCCCGGCCGACGCTCCCACGGCTCGGTCCAGTACACGGGCGAGGCGTCGAGGAACTGCACCTCGGGCAGCGTCCGGAGGCGCGCCACGGCCTGGCGCAGCAGCGCGGCGCGGTCGCCCAGATTGGAGCCGACGGAGAGGAACACCTTGGCCATGCCGTGCCCCATGCCTTGCCGGTGTCGGCGCTCAGCGCCGGCGGGTGAGCTCCACGCCCGGAATGCCCTGGAGCCCCTCCATGGGAGGCGTCAGCTTCCGCACGCGCACGCGCACCTCGGAGCACGGGAACTCGCCCAGCAGCATGGTCGCGAGCCGCCCGGCCAGCCGCTCGAGTAGATTCACGCGCTCCTTGGTCGACTCTTCCACGATGCGCGCCGCCACGAGCCCGTAGTCCACGGTCGTCCTGAGATCGTCCGAGGCCGCGGCCGGGGCCAAGTCGACGTGGAGCTCGGCGTCCACCGAGAACCACGCGCCGACCGTCTGCTGGGCTTTCGTCACGCCGTGGTGGCCGTAGAAGCGCACGTCTTCGAGGAAGACCTTGTCGGCGCTCAGAGCTTGACCCCCTTGAGTCGCTCCATGGCCTCGGCCAGACGCTTGGCGTCGATCGTCAGCGCGATCCGATAGAATCCTTCGCCGGACGGGCCGAAGCCCACGCCCGGGGTGACGACGCACCCGACCTCGTCGAGAAGGCGGGAGGCGAAGGCGCGCGACTCGAGGCCCTTGGGCACGGGCGCCCAGACGAAGAAGGCCGCCTTGGGCACGTCCACCTCCCAGCCGAGCGCCTTGAGCCCCGCGACCACCACGTCGCGCCGCTCCTGGTAGATCCGCCGGTACTGCTCTGGAATATCCTGCGGCCCCGTAAGCGCGGCGATGCCGGCTTCCTGCACCGCCTGGAAGACGCCCGAGTCCACGTTGGTCTTGATCTTGCCGAGGCCGGCAAGGTAGCGCGCGTTGCCGACGCAGAAGCCGATGCGCCAGCCGGTCATGGAGTAGGTCTTGGACAGCGAGTGGAATTCGACGCCGACTTCCTTGGCGCCCGGCGTCTCGAGGAAGGAGGGCGGCTTGTAGCCGTCGAAGCGGAGCTCGGTGTACATGGCGTCGTGGCAGACGATGACGCCGTGGCGGCGCGCGAACGCGACTACCATGGCGAAGAACTCGGAGCTCGCCACCGCGGCCGTCGGATTGTTCGGGTAGTTGAGGTACATGAGCTTGGCCCGGCGCGCCACGTCGTCGGGGATGGCGTCGAGGTCGGGCATGAAGCCGTTCTGCCGCAGGAGCGGCATGAAGTGGACTTCCCCGCCCGCGAACCACGTCCCCGCCGCGTAGACCGGGTAGCCGGGGTCCGGCACCAGCACCACGTCGCCCGGATTGACCCAGGCGAGCGGCATGTGCGCCGTGCCTTCCTTGGAGCCGACCAGCGTCAGCGCCTCGGTCTCGGGGTCGAGCGTCACGCCGAAGCGCCGCTTGTACCACTGCGCGACGGCCGCGCGGAAGGTCAGCAGCCCTTCGTAGTCGGGGTAGCGATGGTTGGCGGCGTTGTCGGCGGCGCGCTTGAGCGCCTCGATGATGTGCGGCGGCGTCGGCAGGTCGGGGTCGCCGATGCCCATGTCGATCAGGTCCGCGCCGCGGGCGCGCGCCTCGCGCTTCTTCTTGTCGATCTCTGCGAAGAGATAGGGGGGCAGCTTCCGTAGCCGCTCGGCCATCTCGAAGGTTTTGGGTGTCTCGGCCACTGGGACGATCTCCTAGAGCTTGATGACGGGGTTCTTGAGGCTGCCGATGCCGTCGATGCGCACCTCGACGCGGTCGCCGGGCTCGAGCGGGCCCACGCCGGCGGGCGTCCCGGTGGCGATGACGTCGCCCGGCAGGAGCGTCATGACCGCCGAGACGCGGGCGATGACGTCCTCGACGGGGAAAATGAAGGCCTTGGTGCTGCCGGCCTGGCGCCGCTCGCCGTTGACCCACGTCTCGACCTCGACGGCGTTGGGGTCGATGTCGGTCGCGATGCACGGCCCGACGGGGCAGAAGCTGTCGAAGGCCTTTGCCCGCGTCGGCTGGCCGTCGCGCAGCTGGAGGTCCCGCGCCGTGACGTCGTTGAGACAGGTGTAGCCGAGCACGTACTCGCGCGCCCGCTCGGCCGGGACGTGGCGGCAGCGCTTGCGGATCACGATGGCCAGCTCGCCCTCGTAGTCCACCCGACTCGACTGGGACGGGTAGATGATCGGGTCGTCCGGCCCGCAGAGCGCCGACAGCGGCTTGAGGAAGATGACGGGCTCCTCGGGCACCGCGAGACGCATCTCTTCGGCGTGGTCGCGGTAGTTGAGCCCGACCGCCACGATCTTGGATGGCACCACGGGCGCCAGCAGCACCGCCTGCTTGACCGGGTAGCGCTTTCGCCCCTTCTTGAAGGTGCCGTACGGCGTGCCCGAGTACTCGACGATGTGGGTGCCGTCGAGGACGCCGTAGCGCGTCTTGCCCGCCGCCTTGAACCGGACGATCTTCATGCGCCAGCCTTCCGACCCCCTCTCCCCGGAAGGGAGAGGGCGGGGGTAAGGGTGGGTGGGTGCCCGTGCAACGTCCCCTCACGCTGGCCCTCTCCCCAGAGGGGAGAGGGATATGATGTGCGGCCTCCGGCCGTCATGCGAGGCCGAGGACGTCCTGCATCGAGTAGAGTCCCGGCTTGGCCTGGGCGATGAACCGCGCCGCGCGGAGCGCACCGCGGACGAAGGTGTCGCGGCTCTGCGAGCGGTGCGTGAGCTCCAGGCGCTCGCCCAGGCTGCCGAAGCTGACCGTGTGCTCGCCGACCACGTCACCCGAGCGGATCGAGTGGATGCCGATCTCCTGCTTCGTGCGCTCGCCGGGCAGACCGTGGCGGCCGTGCACGCCCACCTTGGTCAGGTCTCGGCCGAGGGCCTCAGCCACGATCTCGGCCATGCGGGCGGCCGTGCCGCTGGGAGCATCCTTCTTGAAGCGGTGGTGGACCTCGGTGATCTCGACGTCGTAGTCCTCGCCCAGCAGGCGCGCCATGTCGGCCAGCACGCGGAAAGCGACGTTGACGGCCACGCTCATGTTGGGCGAGAGCATGATGGGGATCTGGCTCGCGAGCCGTTCGATTTCTTCACGTTGGGCGGCGGCGAAGCCGGTGGTGCCGATCACGGCGCGGCCGCCCCCGCGCGCGGCCAGGCGCAGGTGGCCCAGGGTCGCGTCGGGGATGGAGAACTCGATGAGGATGCGGTCGCGGCCGAGCATACCCTCGGGATCGGCGGTGATGGGAACGCCGATCTTGCCCACGCCCGCCACCTCGCCGGCGTCCTTGAGGAGCGCCGGGTGGCCGGGCGCCTCGAGGGCGCCCACCAGGCGGAGGTCTTTCTCCTCCTGGACGAGCGCGACGAGACGACAGCCCATCCGGCCGGCGGCGCCGGCGATCACGACATCAGCCATCGCGGGGACTCAGCCCTTGATGAGGCCGTGCTGGACCAGGACGGCCCGGAGCCGCTCCCGGTTGGCCGCGCCCATGGGGCACATGGGCAGGCGGAACTCCGGCTCCAGCATCCCCATCATGCCCATGGCTTCCTTCACGGGGATGGGGTTGGTCTCGATGAACACCGCGCGCGAGAGCGGGAAGAGCTTGAGGTGCAGCTCGCGGGCGAGCTTCCAGTCGCCGGCGAGGGCGGCATGGGTCATCTCCACGGTCTCTCGCGGCACGATGTTGGCGATGACCGAGATGACGCCGCGGCCGCCGACCGACATGAGCGGCAGCGTGATGTTGTCGTCGCCCGAGAGCACGCTGAAGTCCGGGCCGCAGGCGAGGATAACCTGGGTCATCTGGTCGAGCGAGCCCGAGGCCTCCTTGACGCCGACGATGTTGGGACAGTCCTTGACCAGGCGCACGAGCGTGTCGGTTTCGACGTTGACCGCGGTGCGCCCGGCGATGTTGTAGACGAGGATCGGGATGTCCACGGCCTCGGCGATGGCGCGGAAGTGGCGGTAGAGCCCCTCCTGGGTCGGCCGGTTGTAGTACGGGTTGACCACGAGCGCGCCCGTGGCGCCGGCCTTCTTGGCGTGCGCGGTCAGGTCGATCGCCTCGCTGGTGGCGTTGGAGCCGGTGCCCGCGATGACGTGGAGCCGGCCGCGCGCCGCCTCGATGACGATCTCCACCACGCGCTTGTGCTCGTCGTGGCTGAGCGTCGGCGACTCGCCCGTGGTGCCGCACGGCACGATGCCGTCCGTGCCCTGCGCCACGTGCATCTCGACGAGCTTCCTGAGCGTGGGCTCGTCGACCTTGCCGCCGCGAAACGGTGTGACCAGCGCGACGATGGAACCCTGGAACATGGGACGCATAGCGAAGCCCTCCGTTGCTCGGTGCATTCGGGAGGAGAAAGTCGTTTCACTCTAGCACCTCAGCCTGAACCACTTCAAGCGCCTGCTTCAATGCGGTACTATGGCCGCTCAGCCGCCCGCGGGTACCTGCCCCGGATCGCGGCCATCCCGCAAGGAGGGATCCGCATGAGCGGCACACGGGCGCCCGGCTGGCCCGAAGGGCTCACAGCCAAGATCGCCGCAGAGGTGCGCGAGCGCTTCGGCACGCCCTGCTACGTATACGACCGGGCCGCGCTCGAGGCGGCGGTCCGCCGGGCACTGGCGTTCCCCGCGCCCTACGGCTTCACGCTGCGCTACGCGATGAAGGCCAACCCGAGCCACGGCATCCTGGCGCTCTTCCGCGACCTTGGGCTGCACGTGGATGCGTCAAGCGATTTCGAGGTCGAGCGGGCGCTCCGAGCCGGATTCCAGCCGGAGCGCGTCCAGCTGACCTCCCAGATGCCCTCGCGGCGGCTCGCGGAACACCTGCGCCGCGGGATCCTCTTCAATGCCTGCTCGCTCCACCAGCTGGAGGAGTTCGGGCGCGTCGCGCCGGGCGGGGAGGTGTCGGTCAGGATGAACCCCGGCCTGGGCTCCGGATCCACCAAGCGCACCAACACGGGCGGACCGGCCTCGAGCTTCGGCATCTGGCACGAGTACCTGGGCGAGGTCAAGGAGCTGGCCGCGCGCTACCGCCTCAGGATCACGCGCCTGCACACTCATATCGGCTCGGGGACGGACCCGGAGGTCTGGAAGCGCGTGGCGCGGATGACGCTCGACATTGCGACACAGCTCGCCGACGTCGCCATCGTCAATCTGGGCGGCGGCTTCAAGGTCGGGCGCATGCCAGAGGAGCCGAGCGTGGACCTGGCCGACGTCGGCGCGCACGTCCGCCTCGAGCTGGAGGGCTTCCGCGAGCGCGACGGGCGGGCTCTGCGCCTCGAGCTCGAGCCCGGCACGCTCCTCGTCGCCAATGCCGGCGCCATCGTCGCCTCGTGCATCGACGTCGTGGACACGGGCGGCGACGGCTACCTCTTCGCGAAGCTCGACGCGGGCATGCCGGAGGTGACGCGCCCGTCGCTCTACGGCGCGCAGCACCCGATCGACGTCCTGGCGGAGGGGCGGGAGGCCGCGGCGGTGGTATTCGTCGGGCCCTGCTGCGAGTCCGGCGACATTCTCACTCCCGTGCCCGGTGACCCCGAGGCGCTGGCGCCGCGCTGGGTGCCGCGCCCTCGGATCGGCGACCTGGTCATCATCGGCGGCGCCGGCGCGTACTGCGCCGCCATGGCCACCATCAACTACAACTCCTACCCGCAGGCGCCCGAAGTCATGCTCGAGCCCGACGGAACGCTGACCCTTCTCCGCCGCCGCCAAGACCCCGAACAAGTTTGGGCGAACGAAGTCTAGAAGGCCTCCAACGGAGCAGGGCGTCGAGAAGGGTCCAGTTGCGAGGCGGCGCCCGAAGGCAGCGGGCGAGGCGTAGCCCTGCTACGTTGAGCCCCGGCCGAGGGAGCCAACGAAGCAAATGGGCCCTTATCGGCGTCCTGCTAGGGGACGGTGACGGAGACTTCGTTGGAGCGCGCGCTCTCGTTGGCCTGCCGAGCGCGGTCGAGCGCGGTGACGGCGTAGCGGTAGGTCCGGCCGGACTGCACGTCGCGATCCGTGTACACCGTTGTGATCCTCTGGGTCGCGGCGATTCGGAGGAACGCGCCGGCGCCTTCGGCGCGGTACACCGCGTAGAGCGCCACGTCCTCCTCCGGGCTCGCATTCCACGCGAGCCTCACGCTGCCCGAAGCAGAGATGCCGATCAGCCGCGTGGGCGCCGAGGGCGGCGTCGTGTCCACCGGTGTGGCGGCGACCGCCGTCGAGGCGGCACCCCGCGCCGTACCCGCCGGATCCACGCGTACGGCGTGGACCGCGTAGCGGTAGGTGGTGTCGTTCTCGAGGCCCTTATCCGTGAAGGTGGTGCCGCCGATGGGCTCTGGTGTGATGGGCGCGAGGGCGCCGTCGCCCGCCGCGCGGAGCACGACGTAGCGAAGCTCGCCCGTCGCCGGCGCCCCGTCGAGGAAGGAGCCCGGAGCTTCCCACTTGAGCCGGACCTCCTTGTCCCCGGCCTGCGCGTCCAGACCCGAGGGCGCCGCCGGTCCTGCGAGGAGGGTGACGACGAGGCGCTCCGACGGCGGGCTCGAGCGCCCGATGCCATCCTCGGCCGTGGCCACGTAGACGTAGCGGCGCCCGAAGCTGAGCCCCGCGCTGTCGGTCACGCTCACCGTCCCGCCCTGGACCTGGACGCCGGCGGGCGGAGCGACGTCGAGAGGGATGCGGGCGATCTCTTCGTAGCCGACCACGCGATCGCCCGAGAGCATGGCCGGCTTGGGCGCCGCGTTCGCGGCCTCTTCGCGCCTGAACAAGCGGACGACGGCCAGGTCGCGCAGTCGCGTACCGTCGGCTCGGACGCGCGGGTTGCTCCAGCTGACCACGATGGCGTGCTCGGAGACGACGGCGCGCATGCCGTCGGGCGGCAGGGGCAGGCGCCGCTCCGGCGCCACGATCGGCCCCACCTTGCCGCAGCCGACGAGGGCAAGGGCCGCGACCGCGAGGCCGACGGCCACGACCGCGCGCCGCGACGGGTAGATCACCGCTGGGGATCCTTGGCGATCCGCTTTCGCGCCTGGGCGAGCTCGCGGGCGACAGCCTCGGGCGCCGTGCCACCCGTGACCGCGCGCGCTCTCAACGAGGCCTCGACGGTCAGCGCCGCATGGACGTCCTTGTCGATCAGCGGGGAGAACGCCCGGAGCTCCTCGAGCGAGAGCTCGCCGAGCTCCTTGCCCTTGTCGATACCGTACCGGACGGTGCGTCCCACGATCTCGTGGGCCTCGCGGAACGGCAGGCCCTTGCGCACGAGGTAGTCGGCGAGGTCCGTCGCCGTGGAGTAGAAGGCGCCGGCTGCTTCCCGCATGCGGTCGACCCGGAAGCTCAGGCTCGCGAGCATGGGCGGCAGCACGCGGAGCACCGCCTCGAGCGTGTCCACCGTGTCGAACAAGGGCTCCTTGTCCTCCTGCATGTCGGAGTTGTAGGTCAGCGGCAGCCCTTTCATCGTGGTCAGCACGGCCACAAGATTGCCGTAGAGGCGGCCCGTCTTGCCGCGGATCAGCTCGGCCACGTCCGGGTTCTTCTTCTGCGGCATGATCGACGAGCCCGTCGCGAAGGCGTCCGAGAACTCAACGAAGCCGAACTCGGCGGTGGCCCAGAGCGCCAGGTCGGCGGCGAGCCGCGAGCAGTGCATGCCGAGCACGGCCGCCGCCGCCAGGAACTCGATGACGTAATCCCGGTCGGCCACGGCGTCCATGCTGTTGGAGCTGGGCCCGGCGAAGCCCAGGTCCCGGGCGAGGGTCTCGCGGTCGATGGTGAAGGCCGCCCCGGCCAACGCCGCCGAGCCCAGCGGCAGGACGTTGACGCGCCGGCCGCAGTCGGCGAAGCGCTCGCGGTCCCGGTCGAGCATGCAGACGTAGGCGAGGAGGTGGTGAGCGAGCAGCACCGGCTGGGCCCGCTGGAGGTGTGTGTAGCCGGGCATGGCGGCCTCGCGGTGACGCTCGGCCTGGTCGAGGAGCGCCGACTGCGCGGCCGCCAGCGCCGCGTCGAGGCTGCCGAGCACGTCCCGGAGGTAGAGGCGCTCGTCGAGGGCGATCTGGTCGTTGCGCGAGCGCCCCGTGTGAAGCTTCCCGCCCACGGCGCCCGCCAGCTCGATCAGGCGGCGCTCGATGTTCATGTGGATGTCTTCGAGCTCCCGGCGGAAGGCGAACCGGCCGCTCTCGAGCTCCGCGCGCACGGCCTCGAGACCCTTGTCGATGGCCGCGCGCTCCCCGCCGTCGATGAGCCCCGCGCGCTCGAGCGCGCGGGCCCACGCTGCGCTGCCGCGGATGTCGTGGGGCCAGAGCCGTCGATCGAAGGCAAGTGAAGACGTGAAGGCTTCGGCCTCGGGATGGGCGCCTGCCTCGAAGCGGCCGCCCCAGGGCTTGCCCGAGCCCGGGGGACTGCCCGGGTCGGTCACGAAGCGCCGGCCTCGCCGCGCTGGGCCGCTGGGAGCCCGTCGGTGTCGAGCAGCGCGGCGATGTGGCTCATGATGCGCCGGGTGATCTCCTCCCGATCCGTGTGGCTGGCACGGCGCCGGCGCGTCTGGTGGAAGTGCAGCGGCTGGCCGAAGCGGACGGCGAGTGGGCGGCTGCGGGGAACGTAGAAGCGGCGGCCGGCCAGCGCCTCGTAGGTGCCGCTGATAGCGGCGGGCACGACGGGCACGCCCGAGCGCAGCGCGATCATGGCGACACCCGGCTGCCCCGATACGAGCCGCCCCTCACGGCTGAACGGCCCCTCGGGGAAGATCCCGACGACGCCGCCATCCTCGAGGACGCGGAGGGTGCGCTTGATGGCGCCCGGGTCTGGGCGCTCGAGGTTGACGGGGATCGAGCCCACCCGGCGGTGGAACGACGGGTGCAGCGGGCTCGCGTGGAAGACACGCGGCATGACGAGAAAGTTGATGGGCCGCGGCACCGCGACGCCGAGCACCACGGCGTCGAGATAGTTGTGGTGGTTGGCCGCCAGGATGAAGGGTCCCTCGGCGGGCAGGCGCTCGAGCCCCGTCACCTCGAGGCCGAACATCGAGCGCAGCATGGGCGCGCAGCCGCCACGCAGGATCTGATAGAGGGCAGGGAAGCGCGGCGCGCTCGGACGAGCGGCGGGTAGTCCCGCCGCCCCCGGCAGGATCCCGAGAGTGCTCGACTCGTCGCCCGGCGCCATGGTTTGCCTGTTTATAGCATCGAGACCGTTGACTGACAAGGCGCGGACCCTCGTGCGCGCAGGCCCGGAGGCCTCAGCGCGGCCTCGCGAGGCGATACCGGGCTACCGCGTCGTTGTGAGCGGCCAAGCTCTCCGAGAACTGGTGGCGCCGGTCGTCCAGCGCGACGAAGTAGAGATAGTTGGCGCGCGCCGGGTGGGCTGCGGCCTGTATGGCCGGCAGCCCAGGGTTGGCGATCGGGCTTGGAGGAAGGCCGACGCGCCGGTAGGTGTTGAACGGGTGGTCCACCTGCAGATCGGCGCGCGTCAAGGCCTGGCGGCCCTTGCCGACGGCGTACTGCACCGTTGGGTCGGCCTGGAGCGGCATGTCCCGCTTGAGCCGGTTCCAGAACACGGCGGAGATCAGGGGCAGCTCGCTCCGCTCGACGCCCTCGCGCTCGATGATGGAGGCCAGCGTTAGCAGCTGGTGCGCGTTGAGCCCCCGGTCCCCGGCCGCCTTGAGGATGTCCGGCGTGAGCTGGGCGCGCATTTTTGCCACCATGCGCGCGAGCATTTCCTCCGGCGGCACGCTCTTGACGAACTGGTAGGAGTCCGGGAAGAGGTAGCCCTCGACGGAGGCGCCCGGGATCTCGAGCGTGCGGAGGAAAAGGGGATCGCGGCCGACGCGGAGCACGTCGTCGGCGCGCGCGAGCCCCTCAGCCTCGACGGCGTGGGCCAGCTCGGCCAGCGTGAAGCCTTCGCGGAGGAGGACCGTGTGCTTGAGGACCCTGCCGCCTTCGAGGAGGCTCAGCACGGCGAAGCTGTTGGCCCCATGTGGCACTTCGTACTCTCCGGCCTTGAGGCTTCGCGCGCTTCCATGCGCCAAGGCGAGGAGCGCGAAGCCGAATGGGCTCCTGATGACGCCGGCCTCGTCGAGGCGCCGGGCGATGTCGAGCAGGCCCTGGTGCGGCGGGATCTCCACGATGCGAGGGCCCTTGGTCACGCCGTCGGCCGCCGTCGTCACCCACCAGACCTGGAGGTAAGCGAAGACCGCCAGAAGCGCCAGCGTGGCGTAGAGAAACCCGCGCACCGTCCGCCCCGGGCCGCCAGGCGCGTCGGTCGAGGTCTTGAGGACCCGGGACCGTTCCATCATGATTTTTCCTTATCTTGCCCGGGCTCTCCCGGCCAGTCAAACCTTCGGCCGGCACTGGGCCAATTTGCTTCGCCATATCTACTCAGCCCTCGCCTCGCGGCATGACCGCTCAGTTCGAACAACCACGTACGCCTCGCGTCGCTGGCTCGCTCGGGCCTCGTCTGGCTCGCAACTTGGCCCAGTGCCCTTCAGCAGGCAGGCTTGGTCAAGGCCAGGTTTCTGGTATACTGGCCAACCTCGGGCGAAGCAGCCCGCCAATTCCCCCAGGAGGAATCCGATGCCGCAGCTGGTGCTTCCTGTCCGCCACGAGTGGCTCGCCCGCGAGCGTGCCCACGGCCAGATCGCCGTCGAGCCCTTCGAGCCGGGCTTCGCCCTCACGGTGGGCAATGCCTACCGTCGCGTGCTCATGTCTTCGATCCCGGGCGCCGTGCCCACCTGGGCCAAGATCGAGGGTGTGCTCCACGAGTTCTCGCACCTGCAGGGCGTCAACGAAGACACGCTCGACATCATCATGAACCTGCGCAAGCTCGTCTTCGCCGTCAGCGTGAACCGGCCCAAGCTGCTGCGGCTCAAGGTCCAGGGCCCGCGGACGGTCACCGCGCGCGATTTCGAGCCCGACGCCGACGTCGAGATCCTGACGCCCGACATCGTGCTGGCCAGCCTCGACAAGGACGGCGCCCTCGAGATGGAGCTGTGCGTGGAGCGCGGCCGCGGCTACCAGGCCGCCGAGCGGCGCGAGCCCGAGGCTCTCCCGATTAACGCCATGCTCATCGACTCGGATTTCTCCCCCGTCAAGCGGGTGAACTTCCACGTCGAGCCGTCGAAGCAGGAGCCGGGGTTCGAGCGTCTGGTGCTCGAGGTGTGGACCAACGGCAGCGTCACCCCCGAGACGGCGGTCGGCGAGGCCGCGCGTATCCTCGAGGACCAGTTCGACCTGCTGACGGACTTCCCGCAGAGCCCGCTGCCCGAGACTGAACCGGGCGAGCCGGGGCTCGAGACCGCGCCCCGGGTCGAGCTCAACGAGCACCTCTTCCGCAACGTGGACGAGCTCGAGTTGTCCGTCCGCGCGTCCAACTGCCTCAAGACCGCCAGCATCCGGACGATCGCCGACCTGGTGCAGAAGACCGAGTCGGAGCTGCTCAAGACCAAGAACTTCGGCAAGAAGTCGTTGAACGAGATCAAGACCATCCTGGGAGAGATGGGGCTCGCGCTCGGCATGCGTCTCGATCCCGAGGAGCTGGAGCGGCTGCGCACCCAGTACGAGCGCAGCTTCGAGAGCTAGGCCTCCTCCCGGCAATTCGCGCGTCCCGCCGCGGCCCCCGAGACGTCTGTCGGGGGCCGCGGCGCATTTAACCCTCTCGCTCCGGGTCGAGCTCGAACCGCTCGACCGTGCCCGAGGCCCAGCGGGTGATCCACAGCGTGACACCGTCGGTCTCGAGGATGACCGCGCCGTCCCTGTCCGTCCGGTAGATGCGCGCTCCGGCCGCCTCGAGCCGCGAGAGCGCCTCGGGCGTCGGATGGCGAAACGGGTTGCGCGCCCCGACGGAGATCACGGCCACGGCCGCCCGCGTGGCGGCGAGAAACTCTTCGCTGGACGAGAAGCGGCTGCCGTGGTGACCGACCTTGAGGGCGAGCGCGCGCACGGGGGCGCGCGAAGCCAGGACGCGCTCCTCGCCGGAGCGGCCGAGGTCGCCCGTCAGGAGCAGCGAGAAGCCCCGCCAGTCGAGCCGGAGTACCAGCGACTCCTCGTTCTCTCCCATGGGCGCGGGCTCGTCCAGCGGCCGCGTGCCGTCCGGGTTCAGCACGGTCAGGAGCGCCGAGCCGAGCCAGATCCGCTGCCCCGCGACGAGCGTGCGGCGGCAGGCGCCCGAGCGCTCCACGGCCCGCAGCGTGTCCTCGCTGCCCGGGCCCCACCGCCCGTTCTCCCAGACCTCGCCCACGCGGAAGCGCGTGAGCACTGCGCGAAGTCCGCCCGAGTGGTCCGAGTCGGAATGAGTCACCGCCACGGCGTCCACCCGGGCCGCGGGGCGGTTCCAGAGGAACGGCGCCAGCACCCGCTCGCCCACGTCGAGACGCCGGGCTCCGCCAGGGCCGCCGTCCACGAGGAGCCGCGGGCCCTCAGGCACCTCCACCAGCACCGCATCGCCCTGGCCCACGTCGAGGAAGGTGACGCGAAGGCGCCCGTCGCCTGGGCGCACCCAGGGCCAGATGGACAGCACGAGCGCCGCCGCAAGGCAGGCCGCGGCCGCAGCGCGCGTCCACCGACGCGCGCCGAGGACCGGCACGAGCGCGAGCACCCCGCACCAGGCGAGGGTCGCCGCCCAGCTGGGCGCCGGCAGGTGGACCATGGCTGCCGGCACGGCGGCTGCGCTCCAGACTGCCGCGCGCAGGGCCAGGAGCACCAGCCACAGCGCCTGGAAGAGCACGTCGGCCGCCACCATGTTCGCGAGGGCGACCAGGAGCGCCAGCATGCCGAGCGTCGTGCCCACCGCGGCGAGCGGGACCACGACCAGGTTCGCCGCGATGCCGACGAGCGAGAGCTGGTTGAAGTGGGCGAGCATGACGGGCGTCACGGCCGCCTGCGCCCCCACGCTCACCGCCACGGCCGTCGCGAGCCAGTCCGGCCAGCCCCGTCCTTCGAGCCAGCTCGTGATGGCGGGCGTCAGGTAGATGATCCCAGCGGTGGCGGCGAAGGAGAGCTGGAAGCCCGGGTCCCAGAGATCGGCGGGGCGCCAGGCGAGGAGCAGAAGCGCAGCCAGCGCCAGCGCGTTCATGAGCTGGGACTCCCGGTCCAGGAGCGTGGCCGCCAGCAGCAGGAGCCCCATGACCGTGGCGCGGAGCACGGAGGCCTGGCCGCCCACGACGAGGGCGAACCCCACCAGCGCCACGCCCGCCGCGACCGCGGTGGTGCGCCGCGGGACGCCGAGCGCCGCGAGCACGAAGAAGATGGAGGACGCCAGGAGCGCCACGTTGAAGCCCGAGACGGCGAGGATGTGGTAGACGCCGGCGCGGCGGAAAGCCTCGTCGGCCTCGCGAGGCAGCCCCGTCTTCTCGCCGAGGATCAGGCCGGCTAACAGCGCGGCGGATGTGTCCGGCAGGTGGGCGCCGATTGTCGCCACGGCCCAGCGCTTGATGCGCACGGGCCAGGGCGGCTCGTCGGGCGTGAGCGGCACGAGGGACTCGGCGCGCCCGGTGCCGACGAGGAGTATGCCTTCCCTCCGCAGGAAGGCGGGGTAGTCGAAGGCGCCCGGGTTCCTGAAGCCTCGCGGGCGGGAGAGCCTGAGACCGACCGCGACTCGTTGACCTTCGCCCACCGCGGCCGTCTCGCCGTAGAGCGTCACCTGAAGCCGCCCCGACGCCAGTCGGCGGTCGTCCCCATCGAGAAGACCGTCTACGTCGAGGATCAGCCGTGTACGGTCCGGCGCCCACCGCACCGGCTCCTCGGCGAGCCGTCCCTCAATGTTGACGACAGGCGCGAGCGCCACGCGGGCGATGTGATCGGCGGGTAGCGGGTCGGTGGCGCCGCGGAGCGCTCCCAGCACGACCGCGAGGGCCAGGAGGATGGCCGCCGCTGCGCCATCGCGTCCAAGGGCCAGCGCGCACGCCCCCACAGCGAGGAGGAGGCCGCCTGCGAGCAGAAGCCAGGCGGGCGCCGCCGCCGCCCACGGGCCGAAGAGGATGCCCAGCGCGAGCCCGGCCGACAGCGGCAGAAACGGCGCCTCATGCCACCTCATGCTATTCGCCGACCGTCACGTGCTCACGGAGTGCAGCGAGCTTCTTCGGGCCCATGCCCAAGATGCTTCGAAGGCTATCAGATGACTCGAAGCGCCCCCGCCGATCGCGCTCCTCGACGATCCGGCGCGCCAGGCTCGGCCCGACGCCGGGCAGCCTCGAGATCTCGTCAGCGCTGGCGTGGTTGAGGTCGAGCGGGCGGGGGTCCGCGACCGTGGCGGGCGGGGCGGCGATCGCGCGCGGCCGCGGAGATGGGGCTGTGCGCGCCGGCGCGGGCGGGTCGGGGTGGGCGGCCGCCCAGCGCGGTGCCGCGCGGGCGCGGGGAGCAGGCGGGATGGGCAGCGGCGGATCCTCGCGGTCGAAGCGCTCCAGCCGCTCGGCCGCGTCGGGAAAGCCCGCGCGCCACTCGCGCGCGCCCAAGCCCGCAAGAAACACGGCGGCCAGCACCAGCAGGAGCTTCAGTTGCGGGCGCGAGTAAGTCATCTCGCGCCCAGCCTGCCATCGCGCCGCGTACGCTTCTAGAGTGGCAGATCAGATACACGGCGCTACGGCGTCAGCGCCGCGCGCGTGATGCTCGTCGTCTCCTTGTTGTGCCACTCCGAGGCGGCGAAGGCCTCGTTGATCTTCTAGAGCGGGTACTTGTGCGAGAGGATCCGGTCCCACGGCCAGCGCGTCTTCGTGCGCACGAGGAAATCGAGCGCGCGCGGGATCACCCACGGGTCGTACTGGATCACGCCCACGATCTTCTTAGACGGTCTCCTAGGCCGCGGGTTCCTTCCCGAGCTCGAAGGCGTCGTGGAGCGCGCGCACGGCGAGCTCGGCGTACTTGTCTTCGATGACGCAGGAGACGGCGATCTCGGAGGTCGAGATCATCTGGATGTTGATGTTCTCCTTCGACAGCGTGGAGAACACGCGCGCGGCGACACCCGAGTGGCTGCGCATGCCGACGCCGACGATGGAGACCTTGGCGATGCGGTCGTCGGCGGTCACGCCGCCGGCGCCGATCTCCTTGGCGACGGTGTCCAGCACGGTCTCCGCCCGCTGGCGATCGCCGCGGGGAAGGGTGAACGAGATGTCCGTGAACCCGTCGCGCCCGATGTTCTGGACGATCATGTCCACGACGATGTTCTGCTTGGCGAGCCCTCCGAAGACCTGGCTGGCGATGCCCGGGCGATCGGGCACTCGCAGGATGGAGAGCTTCGCCTGACCCCCGTCGTGGGTGATACTCGTGACCACCACGTCTTCCATGCTGTGATCCTCCCTGGTCACGAGTGTGCCCGGGTCCGGCTTGAAGGCGGAGCGGACGTGCACCGGGACGGCGAACTTCTTGGCGAACTCGACGGAGCGGGCCTGGAGCACCTTGGCGCCGAGGGCGGCCATCTCGAGCATCTCGTCGTAGGAGACGCGGGCGAGCTTGCGCGCCTCCGGCACGACGTTGGGATCGGCGGTGTAGACGCCGTCGACGTCGGTGAAGATCTCGCAGACGTCGGCCTTGAGCGCCGCCGCCAGCGCGACGCCCGTGAGATCCGAGCCGCCGCGCCCGAGCGTCGTGATGTCCCCCGATTCGGTCATGCCCTGGAAGCCCGCCACGACGACGATCTTGCCGGCGTCGAGGGCGGCGTGGATGCGCTCGGCCGTGATGCGCCGGATACGGGCCCGTGTGTGGACGCCGTCGGTGACCATGCCGACCTGCGGCCCAGTGAAGGAGCAGGCGGGGCGGCCCATCGCCTGGAGCGCCATGGCGAGGAGGCCGATCGTGACCTGCTCGCCCGTGGCCAGGACCATGTCGATCTCCCGCGGGTCGGGGGCGGGCGTGATGGCGTCCACCAGGGCGACCAGCGCGTCGGTCGTCTTGCCCATGGCGGAGACCACCACGACCATCCGGTGGCCTTTGGCTGCGGATTCGGCCACGCGGCGGGCGACGCTCTTGATCTTCTCGGGGTCGGCGACGGACGAGCCGCCGTATTTTTGGACGATCAGCTGGCCCATGAGGGGGTCATGCTACACGACCCCGTCATCGGGTGTAAAGCCGCTGGGGGTGTAAAGCCGCTGGGGGTGTAAAGCCGCGATGCCAATTGGCTTCGCCATACTTCGGGCCGAGCCGTTGCTATCGGGGCAGATGGCGGCTGCGCGGACCGCCGGGACCGCCCGGTCCTCCGGGCCCTACGTGACCGCCCGGCCGCCCATCGCCTCCCGGACGGTCCTCGCCGTCCGGATGCGGCTGGCCGGGCCCAGGCTGGCGCTGGCGGTATTGCTCGCGGGCCTGCTGACGCTGCTCGGGCGTCATCTGGCGCCAGCGCTCCGCATTCCGCTCAATGGGCTGACGCTGTTCGGGCGGCATCTGGCGCCAGCGCTCCGCATTCCGCTCAATACGCTGGCGCTGGTCAGGCGGTAGCCTCTGGAAGCGCTCGTGCGCCGCCTCGAGGTGGCGCTTCCGGTCCTCAGGCAGCGATTGCCAGCGGCGGAAGTCCTCTGTGACGCGAGCCCGGTCCGCCGGCGACATGTTGCGCAGCCGCTGCTGATTCTGCCGGGCGGTCTGTCGCTCCTCGGGCGAAAGGTTCTGCCAGTGGCGGTAGTTCTCAATCGCCCCCTGCCGCTGCTCGGGCGTCATCTCCTTCCACTTCTGGAGATTGCGCTCAGCCTGCGCGCGCTCTTCGGGCGACAGGCGCTCGAGCCCGCGGACGGGAGAATTGCCGGGCTGGGCCGGCGCTGTCGAGGGAGGTGAAGCGGGCGCCTGAGCCCCAGCGACCGTCGGGACGGCCAGACAGGCCGCCAGCGCCAGGGCAGGGAGCCAACCGTACGAGCGAGCTGTCAGCATGTCACCTCACCTCCCTTTTGGCCGGCTCGGCAGGGGTCGTGGCCCCCTCCGGAGCGGGCCGGTTGCTCGTCATCTGGTCCAACATGCGCATACGCTCGAAAAAGCTCAGGCGCTTCGCGATCTCGCGGTCGCGAGCGTAATTCGGGTTGTTCAGGACCTCGAGGTCGCGGAGTATCTCGGCGTCGAGTTCGTCACTCTTGGCCTGTGGGGTCCGTGGTGCCGCCGGCGCCTCGGCGGCGCGCGCGGCCGCAGGCACCAGGCTCAGCAGCGCCGCAAGAGACAGCCTGGCCAGGTCGCGACGCCCGGAGCGATCGAGGGGCATGGATGCCGATCATCCCTCGCCGCGCGTCGGCAAGCTGTCGAGCCGCTCGATGACGTCGAAGTCCTCGAGGAGGTCGAGCTTCTGGACCACGTCGAGGTGGGCGATCACGTCGAGGCGGCTCGCCAGGATGGGGTTTTCCATCATGGCCGGGTCATTCGGGATCTGGCCGTGGCCCGGCAGGTCTATATAGACCAGCACCGCGACGAAACTCGCCGCCACGGCCATCTGGAACGGACGAAGCGGCCGGTTCCACCAGGCCCAACCGCGGCTCCCTCCACGCTCGAGCTTCTCGCGCAGCTCGGCGCGGTAGGCGCCCCAGTGCACGGGCGGCGGCTCGGGCGCAGTGCGCCTGAGCTCGGCGATCACATCCTTGAACTCGTCTTCTGGGAACTCGTCTTCCGGTAGCCTGCTCAATTCTTGTCTCCCCCGCTGGCGTCTCCTACGCGGCGCTTGAGCGCCGAGTACGCGCGGTGCAGGTGCACCCGCACCGTCGCCTCCGACAACTGCAGTACCACGGCGATTTCCTTGGTGGACAGCTCCTCGCGGCATTGAAGCAACACCGCCGCCCTCTGCTGCGGCGAGAGCCCGTCCACGGCCTCCCACAGGCGGCTCATGCGGTGATCGGTGACCATGGCGTCCGTCGGATCGGTGAAGGGAGCCGCGAGACGCTCCACGGGGTCGCCCGCATCGCGCCCCTCGTCGCTGCCGCCCCAGCCGACCAGCCGCCGCCAGCCCCGCCGCTTTCGTTGGTGGTCGAGACAGCAGTTGACCAGGATCCGGTAGAACCAAGTCGAGAACTTGGACTGACCGGCGAAGGATCCGGCCGACTCGTGGAGCCGGATGAAGGCCTCCTGGGAGCAGTCCTTGGCATCCTCCCGGTCCCGTACGACGGACCACGCGATGCGGTACGCCCGCTCCTGGTAACGCTCGACCAGCAGGTCAAAGGCTCCCCCGTCCCGTTGGGCGATTCGCCGGCATAGGTCTTCATCGGACGGCTCGAGCGTCTCCACTACAGGCGATCTTCGCATACGCTCGTCGAGCCGGCCAAACCCCCAGAGGCCCACGAGCATGGGGGCGTTTGCCCGACCCTGCCGCTGGTTCTCCACCCATGGCCATCTCCCGGTTCCCGAGCCCACCCAAGAACGCTCCTGTCAATTCGACGCAGCCGGGGACCATTGCGTTTACACCGGAAGCCACCGGGAGTGGAGTGGGCTCCCCGTTGTCCCGCCCGGGTTTCAACCCCGATGGAGATTCATCACCTAGGACGGCTCGCGGGAGGGCAGCGTTTACGGCGGGGAAGGGCTAGTCCTGACGTACGTTTACGGACAGCCCTGCGCCCCGGCCAGCCTCGGCGAGGCTCACGTGCTCGACGACCAGGAGCAGGAGGCCCCAGACCGTAACGGGCACGAACTGCGAGGCGTGCAGCAGGAGCGAGAAGCCGAGGGCATCCGCTTTCCCAACGCCGAAAAAGGACAGCGCCAGGACGGTTGCCGCCTGGATCACGCCGATGAAGCCCGGGCTCGAGGGCACGCTCACGCCGAGGCCGATGAAGGCGATGACGCAGAGCGCCGCCATGATCGGCAGATCGAGGCTCGCGGCGTGAAAACAGGCCCAGACGGACAGCACGATCACCACCCAGATCGCGATCGACCACGCGGCGGTTGGGAGCAGCTGCCTGGGCCGGCGCATGCCCTGGAGCCCGTCGCTCATGCTGTCGAAGACCACCAGCAGGCGGCGCTCGATGCCCGGCCACCGGTAGGCGAGCGAGTGGATGAGGATGCGACAGGGCAGGGGCGCCGCCGCGATCGCCACCAGTACGACCAGCATGGCCAGGACCAGCCCGACGAAGATCTCAGACGCCCAGGCCACCTCGCGCGGCGTCGGGATCTGGAAGAAGACGAAGGCCAACACGATGCCGACCGCGAGCCCGTCCAGCGCGCGCTCCACGACGAGCGTCGTCACCGTCGTCCAGAAGCGCTGGCCCCGCCGCGTTACGACGTAGACGCGCAGGACCTCGCCCGCTCTCAACGGCAGCAGGTTGTTGCCCATGTAGCCGATCATCACGGCGTTGAAGAGGTGGGTCGGCCTGGCTTTCTGCGGAAAGAGGTAGCGCCAGCGCACGGCGCGGGCCCAGAGCGAAACCAGGTTGAGGGCGATGCTGACCGTGAGCCAGCCCCACCGCGTGTCGGCCAAGCGCGCGCCGACGGCGCCTAGGTCCACGTTCCAGAAGAGCCAGACCATGAGGGCCGCGCTGATCGCAATCCCGAGGAGGATCTTGACCAGCCGCCTGGCGGAGGGCACGAGCGGCTAGAGCCCGAGCTGGGCGAGGACCGCGTCGAGCCGCGCGGGAACGCTCACCGGCCGGGTCGCGGACTCCAGCGCCGTGTCCGGGTCCTTGAGCCCGTGCCCCGTGAGGGTGAGAACGATCGTGGAGCCGGGCTCGAAGCGCCCGGCCTTGACCATCTTGGCCAGGCCGGCGACCGTCGCGCACGAGGCGGGCTCCATGAAGATGCCTTCTTCGCGGGCCAGCAGGCGATACCCGCGGACGATTTCCTCGTCGGTGACGGCGTCGATCCATCCCTGCGAGTCGTGGAGCGCCTCCTTGGCGAGCCCCCACGAGGCGGGGTTGCCGATGCGGATGGCGGTGGCGAGCGTCTTGGGCTCGAGGATGACCCGGTCTTCCACGATCGGCGCCGCGCCCGCGGCCTGGAAGCCGACCATCTTCGGCAGCTCCTTGGCGATGCCCGCCCGGTGGTATTCCCGGTAGCCCCGCCAGTAGGCCGAGATGTTGCCCGCGTTGCCCACGGGGATCAGGTGGTAGTCGGGCGCGCGCCCGAGCTGGTCCACGACCTCGAACGCGCCCGTCTTCTGCCCCTCGAGGCGGAAGGGATTCAGGCTGTTGACGAGCGTGACCGGGTGGCGCTCGGCTATCTGGGTGACGATCGACAACGCCTGGTCGAAGTTGCCGTCCACCACGAGCACCGTCGCGCCATGGATGGCGGCCTGCGAGAGCTTGCCGATGGCGACCGCGCCCTTGGGCACCATGACGAAGGCGCGAATGCCGGCCCGCGCGGCGTAGGCTGCGGCCGAGGCCGAGGTGTTGCCGGTCGAGGCGCAGATGACCGCCCGCGAGCCGGCTTCCACGGCCTTGGAGATGGCCACGGTCATCCCGCGGTCCTTGAAGGAGCCCGTCGGGTTGAAGCCCTCGCACTTGAGGAAGATCCGCAGGCTCGGGTCGGTGGCTTCCGCGAGCCGCGGGGCGGGGATGAGCGGCGTGTTGCCTTCGTGGAGCGTGACCACCGGGGTGCTCGGCGACACCGGCAGGAACTGCCGGTAGCGCTCGATGACGCCGGGCCACGCGTTCATGCCGGCTCCACGCGGATCATGGTGGTGCGCGTCGCCACCACCGGCAGCTTGTCGATGGCCGCCAGCGCCGCGCGCATGTCCCGCTCCCGCGCCTCGTGGGTCATCATCACCACCGGCACCGCCTCGCCGTGGGCGCGCTCCTTCTGGAGCACCGAGACGAGCGAGATGTCGTGCTGCCCCAGGATGCCGGCTACCTGCGCGAGGACACCGGGCCGGTCCATCGCCATGACGCGCAGATAGTAGGACGACCGGATGTCCTCCATACGCCGGAGCGGCAGCGGCCGCTCGCTGATCGAGGGCAGGTCGCCCTCCATGGCCGGGATGCCGTGGGCGACTCGCCGGGCGATCTCGAGCGTGTCCGACCAGACCGCCGACGCGGTGGGCAGCTGCCCCGCGCCCCGGCCGTAGAACATCAGGTTGCCGACATTGTCGCCGGTGATGAAGACGGCGTTGAAGACGCCCGACACCGCGGCCATCGGCGACCCCGCCGGGATCATGGTCGGATGCACGCGGGCCTCGAGCGCGCCGTCGGCGGCTTTGGCGATGGCCAGGAGCTTGATTCGATAGCCAAGCTCGGCCGCGTTCTCGACGTCCTGCTGGGTGATCGCCGTGATGCCTTCCGTGTGGATGTCTTTGAGGTCCACGGCGGTGCGGAACGCGATCGTCGCCAGGATCTGGAGCTTGTGGGCCGAGTCCATGCCCTCGATGTCGAGCGTGGGCTCGGACTCGGCGTAGCCGTGCGCCTGCGCCTCCTTGAGAACGACCGAGAAGTCGAGCCCCTCGTCGGCCATCTTCGAAAGGATGTAGTTGCAGGTGCCGTTGACGATGCCGAAGACCGAGAGCACGCGATTCGCCGTCAGCCCGTCCTTGACGGCGCGGATGAGCGGGACGCCCCCCGCCACGGCCGCCTCGAAGCCCAGCATGACGCGGTTGCGGCGCGCCGCCTCGAAGATCTCGGGGCCGTGGTGGGCCAGCAGCGCCTTGTTGGCGGTGACCACGTGCTTGCCCGCGTCGAGGGCCTTGAGGATGAAGGTGCGCGCCGGCTCGAGCCCGCCCACGAGCTCGATGACGACCTGGACCGCGGGGTCGTCGAGCACCCGCCCGGCGTCCGGGACGAGCGGGAGGCGCTTGAGGTCTAGCCCCTCGCGCTGGCGCGTCATGTCGGCGTCAGCGATGACGTGCAAGGTCAGCCGGCACCCGGCGCGCTCCTGCATCTCGGCGCCGTGGGTCTGGAGGACTTTGACGACGCCGCTGCCGACCGTGCCGAGGCCGAGGAGGCCGATCTTGATCTCGTTCATGCCAATCGTGATTTCGATCCTAAAGGACCCGTGAGTCGCCGCCGCCCGCTGCGCGCCGGCGCCGTCAGCGGGCCGAGAGGGTCTTAAGGCCGCGGAGGGCCTGCTTGATGCGCTGCTCGTTCTCGACGAGGGCGAAACGGACATAACCCTCGCCGTACTCGCCGAAGCCGATGCCCGGGGAGACCGCCACCTTGCACTCCTGGATGAGCATCTTGGAGAACTCGAGCGAGCCCATGGACCGGAACGACTCCGGGATGGGCGCCCAGACGAACATGGTCGCTTGCGGCTTCGGCACAGACCAGCCGAGCTTGTTGAGCCCGTCCACCAGGACGTCGCGGCGCTTGCGGTGGACCTCGACGATGTCCGCCACGCACTTCTGGTCTCCCTCGAGGGCGATGATGGCGGCGATCTGGATGGGCTGGAAGGCGCCGTAGTCGAGATACGACTTGATCCTGGCCAGCGCGTGAACCATGCGCGGGTTGCCGCACACGAAGCCCATTCGCCAGCCCGGCATGTTGTACGACTTCGACAGCGAGAAGATCTCGACCCCGACCTCTTTGGCTCCCGGGACCTCGAGGAAGGAGGGGGGCCTGTAGCCGTCGAAGGCGAAGTCGGCGTAGGCGAAGTCGTGGACAACCATGAGCGTGTGCTCCTTGGCGAAGTCCACCACCCTGGCGAAGAAGTCGCGGTCCACGCACATCGTGGTCGGATTGTGCGGGAAGGAGAGGATGAGGAGCTTGGCCTTGGGCCAGGACAGGCGCGCGGCCTCCTGCAGGCGCGCGAAGAAGTCCTCGCCCGGCACCAGCGGCACGGAGCGCAGGTCCCCGTCGGCGATCACCACCGAGTAGGAGTGGATGGGGTAGGTCGGGTTCGGCACCAGCACCCCGTCGCCCGGCTGGAGGACGGCGAGCGCGAGGTGGGCCATGCCCTCCTTGGCCCCTATCGTGGCGATGGCCTCGGTCTCGGGGTCGATCTCCACGCCGTAGTGGTCCCGGTACCAGGTGGTAATGGCCTTGCGGAGGCGCGTGATGCCGCGAGAGGCCGAGTAGCGGTGATTCTTTGGGTTCTGGGCCGCCTCGATTAGCTTGTCCACGATGTGCTTGGGCGTGCCCAGGTCGGGGTTGCCCATGCCGAGATCGATGATGTCCTGCCCCTTCGCCCGAGCCTTGGTCTTGAGGTCGTTGACGATGGCGAAGACGTAGGGCGGAAGGCGCTTTATCCGGTAGAAGTCGTCCATGGCGGGTGTCGGAATGGCCAAATGATACTTCGGAGGCTCGCAAAGTGTCAAGAAAGGGCCTGCTGGCGCGTAGATAGCTCGCATTGGGCGCGTCGGGAAATCCGGGGTTGACACCCACAAAGAGCGCGTGCTACAACGCCCGTGACCCGGCAAGGCCGGGAGCGTCTAACACCCTTCCCGTCGCGCCCGATCGAGAACGTGTTCCGCCTCTCCGAGTCCGGCCGCCGAGGCCACCGGGGGGCAGGGCAGCGGCGGCCGCAGCACGTTGAGGAGGCGGTGATGTTTGGACGGAGCAGCAACAAGCCGCAGGCGACGTTCGTGTCCCAGGAGAGCGCGGCCGGTCCCAAGGCCAACGCCGGGCCGCTGCTGACCATCGTCGGCGCCTCGGCGAAGCTCGAGGGCAAGTTCGAGATCACCGACTCGATCCAGATCGAGTGCGAGGTGGGAGGTGAGCTGTCCGTAGGCGGCAAGCTGGTCATCGGCGAGAAGGGGGTCGTCAGCGCCAATGTCCAGACCGTGGACGCCGTCATCATGGGCGTGTACGAGGGCAACATGGTCGCCACGGGTAACGTAGAGATCGCCGAGACCGGCCGAGTCACCGGGAACATCGAGACGGACTCGCTCGTGATCTCCAAGGGTGGCGTCTTCAACGGCAACGTCGTCAAGAGCAAGGGTGACGAGGCCGCGGTGGGGCCGCGGCCCGTCCATTTGGTCGATGGGGCTCGCGCTGTCACGACGCAGCGGTAAGGGGGCGGATTCCCCACACGGGGGCCGACCATGTTCAAGCGCAGGCGGAAGCCGGCGGGCAGCAACGGTCTCACGGCCTTCATCGACGAGGGCTCGGAGATCGAGGGGCGGTACACGTTCAGCGGGACGGTCATGCTGAACGGGCGGTTCAAGGGTGAGATCTCGACCACCGACACGCTGATCATCGGCGACAAGGGGGTCATCAACGGTGACATCCGCGCCGGGCAGGTGCTGGTGAGCGGCGAGGTGGTGGGGAATATTCTCGGGGCGGAGCGCGTGGAGCTCAAGCGCACCGCCCGCGTCTTCGGTGACGTCGAGGCGCCGGTGGTGGTCGTGGAGGAGGGCGTGCTGTTCGAGGGCCACTGCCGCATGACGAAGGCCAATCCCAACGCCGAGACCGTGCCGACGCGGGACTTCTCGGTCGTGCCGATCAAGCGCTGAGGGTTATGCCGGCGCGGCGCGAGTTCAACCTCCTGGTGGTCCACGGCGACGGGCGACGCATCGCCCGGCTGACCCTTCCGCGGTGGCTGATTCTGACGGTCCTGGGTCTCTTCCTGGCCGTGCCCGCCTCCGTCACCGTCATCTACAAGGACTACCTCACGCTGCGCAGCCAGCGCGCGTCGCTGAACGAGCTCAGTGCGCGCGTCGTGGAGCAGCAGGAGATGATCGACGTCTCGCAGACGAAGATGTGGCAGATCCGCACCGAGATCGACGGCTGGCGCGAGCTGCACGCCAAGATCTGGGAGCCCTTCGGTCCCGAGGATGGCGCCAGCAAGCGAAGCGCGGGCATCGGGGGTGGCACGGGCCCGTCGCGCTCTGCCGAGACTCCCGAGCGCGCCGCCATCGGCAACGAGCTCGAGCGCCTGACGGGCATCGTCAAGGAAGAGGGCGACAACCTCCGCGCCCTCGAGCGCTTCCTCGGCCGCGCCACCCGCGTGCTGGCGGCGCTGCCGTCTCGGTGGCCCGTGCGCGGCCCCGTCAACTCGGGTTTCGGCGGCCGCACCTCGCCCTGGTCGGCCAAGTCGGAGTTCCACAGCGGGCTCGACATCGGCGCTCCGATCGGCGCGCTCGTCAAGTCGCCTGCGCCCGGCACCGTGGTCTTCGCCGGCACGCACCAGGAGTACGGCCAGACGCTGATCATCGACCACGGCAACGAGACGAAGTCGCTCTACGGTCACCTCGCCAAGCTCAGCGTCGCCGTGAACCAGAAGGTGCAGCGCGGAGACGTCATCGCGATGACCGGCAATACCGGGCGCTCTTCGGGCCCGCACCTCCACTACGAGATCCAGGTCAAGGGCCAGTCGGTCAACCCCACCAGCTACCTCTGGGAGTGATCCGGCCCAGGTTCGCCCTTCTGGGGGCGCTGCTCGCCCTCGCGGCCGCGGGCCCGGCCGCCGCACAGGCGCTCGACCCCTCCTCGCAGGACGCGCTCAACAAGACGCTCCAGATCCTCCTCGACCCCAACGCGCGCGCCGGCGAGCGCGCGAAGAACTTCCAGGGGACTGCGGTAGACCAGCAGATGCGCGCGCTCGCGGGCTCGGACGCGCTGACGCAGGAGTTCTAGGCTGTGGCCGGCCAGGTTCTGACGGAGCTCGTCCAGAGCACCCGGGCCGCCGATAAGGGCCCATCTGCTTCGTTGGCGCCCTCGTCCGCACGCTCAACGTACAGGAGTACGCCTCGCGTGCGGACTTCGGGCGCTGCCTCGCATCTGGACCCTTCTCGACGGCCCGGCCCCGAGGGCGCCAGTGACGCCGGAGGCGGACGTTTTTGAGCCGCCGATCAGGGGCTGTGCTTGCGGAGGAAATCCAGGCAGAGGTTGTTGAAGGTGGCGGCCTGCTCGATGAAGTGCATGTGGCCCGCGTCCGGGATCTTGGCGAGTTCAGACCCCGGGATCAGGGCGTGAAGATCCTCCGACGCCGACGGCGGCACGAGGATGTCCTCCGTGCCCGTCGTGATCAGGGTCGGCACGCGAAGGGAGGCCAAGCGGTCGCGCGTGTCGTGGGCGCGGATGGCCTCACCCTGGCGGCTGAGCCCGGTGAGACTCGTGGAGAAGGGGTACTCGAGGGCCCGCAGGATCCACGTCTCCACGAAGTCGGGCCGCTCGGCGAACGTCTTCCGGCTCAGCAGCCAGGGCAGGGAGAAGTGGGCGAACTCCTCCGTGTCGCCGCGGGCCTTCACGCGCAGGAAGTTGTCGATCACGAGCCGGCCGTAGCGGTCCACGCCGGAGGTGGTGCATTGGAGCTGGAGCGAGAGGACGCCCTCGGGGTGCCGGAGCGCCAGCTCCTGGGCGATCATCCCGCCCATCGACGCGCTGCAGACGTGCGCGTTCCGCACGCCGAGTTGGTCCATCAGGCCCACCACGTCGTCGGCCATTCCCGGGATCGTGTAGCGCGTATCCGGGGCGTCGCTCTGTCCGGCGCCGCGGTTATCGAGCGCGATCACGTCGAATTCGGCGGCGAGCGCGGGCACCTGGAAGGACCAGGCGGTGTGATCGCCGCCCCAGCCCATGAGGAGGACGAGCGACGGCGGGCGCGTCGGCCCAACGCGCTGGTAGAAGATCCCGACGTCACCGACCTGGAGCTTTGGGAGGGCTCAGGCTCCGACGGCGCGGAGGATCTCGCCGAGCTCGTCCAGCGTGCCCGCGTCCAGGGCCGGCGCCGGCGGGCGGACGCGCGACGAGTCGATCCAACCGCGGCGGCGGAGGATCTCCTTCCTGATGCCGACGGCCGTGCCGGGCGTTGAGCCCGGCTGGCTCTCGTAGCGGATGAGCGGCAGCCAGCGGTAGAAGAGCGCCCGGGCCTCGTCGCGGCGGCCGGCGACGAAGTGATCGCGGATTGCCTTGAGCGCCTCCGGGTAGGGGAAGCCGGTCATGGCGCCGTCGGCCCCGCGCGATAGCTCCTCGAAGAAGTAGACGCCCCCGAGCCCCCCGAATATCGCCACGCGCCGCGAGAGGAGCTCACGCAGCCGCGTGATCTTGGGCAAGGTCGGCGCCTCCTCGAGCTTGACCGCCTCGATCGCGGGGATCTCTCCGTACAGGCGGGCCATGAAAGCCGCTGGCATCGTCACCTGGG
Source organism: Candidatus Methylomirabilota bacterium (assembly GCA_035936835.1). NCBI lineage: Bacteria > Methylomirabilota (SeqCode) > Candidatus Methylomirabilota bacterium. The sequence continues at coordinate 80,412 of DASYVT010000069.1, forward strand.
TCGTGACGGGCTCGTCCTGGAGCACGAGCGGGACTGCGGCCGCGTCCGCCACTGTCCGGTAGTACTCGGCCACCGCGTCGAGGTTCTTGAGGCCCGTCGGCGGGGCGACCATAAGCCCGTCGGCCCCGTGCTCCTGGGCCATGCGGGTGAAGGAGGTCGCGAGATGCGTGCCCGAGGCGGAGACGCCCACCACGACCGGCACGCGGCCGCGCACCTCCTTGACGACGCCCTCGACCACGCGCCGCCGCTCCTCGTCGGTGAGGCGGTGGGCCTCGCCGGCGATACCGAGTAGGGTGACGCCGGTGATGCCCGTGGCGAGGGCGGCTTCGACGAGACGCGGCATCCCTGAGGCGTCGAGCTCGCCGCCGTCCGTGAACGGCGTCGCCATGATATGGAAGACGCCCGACCACTCGATCATCGGATCAATTTCGCGGGAACTCGGGTCGAGCGGCCGGGAGTTACGCGCGGACCTGGCACGCGACCCAGTGACCGGGCGAGATCTGCTTCAGCACCTGCTCGTGCTCGGAGCAGGCCGGCACACGGATAGGGCAGCGCGTGTGGAAGCGGCATCCGGAAGGAGGATTGATCGGGCTCGGTACGTCGCCCTCGAGCAGGATGCGCTTGCGCTTGACCGCCGGATCGGGGATCGGCACCGCGGAGAGGAGCGCCTCGGTGTAGGGGTGCGTCGGGTTGTTGTACAGCTCCTTGGCCGGCGCGATCTCGACGATCTTGCCCAGGTACATGACAGCCACGCGCGTCGAGATGTGCTCGACCACGGAGAGGTCGTGGGCGATGAAGAGGTACGTCAGGTTGAACTGCTTCTGGAGGTCCTCCAGCAGGTTGATGACCTGCGCCTGGATCGACACGTCGAGCGCCGAGACCGGCTCGTCGGCGACGATGAGCTTGGGGCTGACGGCCAGGGCCCGGGCGATGCCGATGCGCTGCCGCTGGCCGCCGGAGAACTCGTGCGGGTAGCGGCGCAGGTGGTCGGAGCTGAGCCCGACCGTCTCGAGGAGGTGAACGACGCGCTCCTCGCGCTCCTTGCGGGTCTTGGCGAGCTTGTGGATCACGATCGCCTCGCCGACGATCGAGCCAACCGTCATGCGCGGGTTGAGCGAGGCGTAGGGGTCCTGGAAGATGATCTGCATGTCGCGCCGCAGATGGCGGAGCGACCGCTTGTCGAGCGCCGTGACGTTCTGTCCCTCGAAGGTGACCTCGCCCGACGTGGGCTCGATCAGGCGCAGGATGCAGCGCCCCGTCGTGGACTTGCCGCAGCCGGACTCGCCCACGAGGCCCAGCGTCTCGCCCTTCTGGATCGTGAACGAGACGTCGTCCACGGCGTGGACGCGCGCGACCTCCCGGGAGAAGAGCCCGCCGCGGATCGGGAAGTACTTCTTGAGGTTCTTGACCTCGAGGAGCGGTGTCTCAGCCATGGTTTTCCTCTAGTAAAGCCAGCAGGCGACCTTGTGCCCGGGCTTCACTTCCTTGATGACGGGATCCTTCTCGGTGCACACCGACTTCACGAAGGGGCAGCGCGGCGCGAAGCGGCAGCCCGGGGCGATCTCACCCCGGAGCGTGGGCACCGTCCCCTGAATCGTCTCCAGCCGGCGCCGCTCCGTCGCGGCCAGGTCGATTCGCGGGATGGAGCGGAGCAGCCCCTGCGTGTAGGGGTGCAGCGGCTCCTTGAAGAGGTCCGCGACCGAGGCCTCCTCGGCCACCTTGGCCGCGTACATGACCACGACGCGCTGGGCGGTCTCGGCGATGACGCCCATGTCGTGGGTGATCAGCATGACCGCCATCTTGAGCTTGCTCTTGAGCTCGTTCAGCAGCTCGAGGATCTGGGCCTGGATGGTGACGTCGAGCGCCGTCGTGGGCTCGTCGGCGATGAGGAGCTTGGGATTGCAGGACAGCGCCATGGCGATCATGATGCGCTGGCGCATGCCGCCCGAGAGCTGGTGCGGGTATTCCTTCACGCGGCGCTCGGCGTTGGGGATGTGCACGAGCTTCAGCATCTCGACCGTCTTGTCCATGGCCGCCCGCCTGCCCAGCCCCTCGTGAAGCCTCAAGGCCTCGGCGATCTGCTCGCCACAGGTGAAGACCGGGTTGAGCGACGTCATCGGTTCCTGGAAGATCATCGAGATTTCTTTGCCGCGGATCTTCCGCATCTGGCGGGCGGGCAGGTCCACGAGGTTCGTGCCGTTGTAGAGGATTTCGCCCTCGATGATCTTGCCCGGGGGCTGCGGTATCAGCTTCATGATGCTGAGCGCGGTCACGGACTTGCCGCAGCCGGACTCGCCCACGACCCCGAGGGTCTCTCCCTTCTCGATGTACAGGTCCACGCCGTCCACGGCGCGAACGATGCCCTCGTCGGTGAAGAAGTACGTCTTGAGGTTCTTGACGTCTAGCAGGCGCTCGGCCATATCGTGTGGGCTCCCGTTACCAGGGCTTCGTGATTTCGCGGAACGCGTCGAGGGCGCGGTCGATGTCCTCCCGGTCGACGTCCTTGTGGGTCACGCACCGGATGGCGCCGGGCCCGATCTGGTGGATCTTGACCTTGCGGGCCAGGCAGCCGGCGGCGAGCTCGGCCGACCCGCCCTCTCGGTCCACGTGGAAGATGACGATGTTGGTCTGGACATTGCCCAGGTCGAGCCGCACCCGCGGCATCCGGGCGAGGCCGCCGGCCAGCGCTCTCGCGTTGGCGTGGTCCTCGGCGAGCCGGTCCACCATGCTCTCGAGCGCGATGAGCCCGGCTGCGGCGAGCACGCCCACCTGGCGCATCCCGCCGCCCAGCATCTTTCTCACGCGACGGGATCGCGCGATGAAGTCGCGGGACCCGCAAACGAGAGAGCCGACCGGCGCCGCCAGGCCCTTGGACAGGCAGAAGGTGATCGAGTCGACGGTCCGCGCGAAGTCGGCGACCGGCCGGCCGAGCGCCACCGCGGCGTTGAAGATGCGCGCGCCGTCGAGATGCACCGGGACGCCGTGGGCGCGCGCTGCCGCCGCGACGTCGGCGATCTCCTCGGGCGTGCAGCAGGTGCCGCCGTGGCGGTTGTGCGTGTTCTCGAGGCAGACGAGACCGGTCGCGGGGATGTGGATCTTGCTCGGCCGCACGCTGTCGCGGACCTGGCCGGCGGTGAGGAAGCCCCGCTCGGTCGCGATCGGCAGGGTCTGCACGCCGCCGAACACTGCGGCGCTCGCGCCCTCATAGTTGAAGATGTGCGAATCGCGGTCGAGGACGATCTCCTGGCCGTGGCGCGTCTGCGCGAGCACGGAGACCAGGTTGCCCTGGGTGCCGGAAGAGACGAAGAGCGCCGCCTCCTTGCCCGTGAGGCGAGCGGCCAGATCCTCGAGGCGCTGGACGGTTGGGTCCTCCTCCCACACGTCGTCGCCGACCTCGGCGCGCGCCATGGCCTCGCGCATGGCCGGCGTCGGCAGCGTCAGCGTGTCGGAGCGGAGATCCACGATGTCGTGCATGGCTAGTTCGAGGCCGCCGTCCGCAGCCGTTGGCTCGCCCGGCGTCCCCACTCGGTGTAGGCGTACTCGTCGGCCAGCTTCCTGAACATCTGCTGCGCCTCCTCGGTCCGGCCCTCGCGCGCGTTGATGTCGGCCAGCCGGTAGAGCGCCTCCGGAACGATCAGGCTGCGCGGATAGTCCTTGAGGACGCCCTCAAGCCGCTGGCGCGCGGCGACGGGGTTGTTCTCGTTCTCGAGGTAGTACGCCGCCACCCAGAGCTCCTTCTGGGCGAGACGGCCGCGGCAGATGTCGATCTTGGCCAGAGCATCGGAGGCGTAGCGGCTGTCGGGGTACTCGCGCACCAGCTTCCTGAACTGCTCCATCGCCTTGACCGTCAGGCCCTGGTCCTGCTCGACGGGCTTCATCTGGTCGTAGTAGCTCATGGCCAGGCGGAACTGGACGAGGTCGGAGATCTCGAGACGCGGGTAGAACGACATGAAGCCCTCGAACTCCTTGATCGCCTTGTCGAACGTGCCCTCGCGAAAGTACGTTTCGCCGATGAGGAAGCGCGCCTTCGCGGCGTTGTTCGACTGCGGGTGGCGCTCGACGATCTTCTGGAAATTGGCCCGCGCCGCCGCGTAGTTCTTCTTGCTCATCTCCTGCTCGCCCGCCTGGTAGAGGTCGCCCGCGGGCAGGAGCGCCTGGGGCTTTTGGCGGAACATGTCCTCGATGGTCGCGCAGCCGCCCAGGCCCACCGCGAGGGCGAGCGCGCAGGGCGCCGCGGCGCGGCGGATCAGGCTAGAAATGTGCGTCGAGAGGGGGTTCTGTGCCAAGAGGTTCAGTCCAATTGGGCCCCAGTTTTACGGTCAGAGTCCGCCAAAGTCAAGGACGTTGACAGGGTCCGGGGCCGCCAGTATCATCCCGCCATGCCGCTGCCCAGTATGTACCGGGTGAGGCAGTCCCTCCACCGCCAGCGCTTGGCCGACATCCCCGCCGGGGTGCGGACTGCCATGGCCGAGGCCCGGCTGCCCGTCAAGCGCGGAGACACCGTGGCTGTCGGTGCCGGCAGCCGCGGCATCGCCAATATCGCGGTCATCGTCCGGGCCGTGGTGGACCATCTGAAGGAGCTCGGCGCGAAGCCTTTCGTCTTCCCCGCCATGGGCAGCCACGGCGGCGCCACGGCGGAGGGACAGCTCGAGATCCTGGCGCACTACGGTATCACGGAGGCGACCATGGGCTGCCCGCTCAGGGCCAGCATGGACGTCGTCCAGGCCGGCCTGGCCCTCGGCCTGCCCGTCTGGTGCGACAGGATCGCCTCCGAGGCCGATTGGATCGGCGTCGTCAACCGCGTCAAGCCGCACACGGACTTCAAGGGCTCCATCGAGTCCGGCCTCTTCAAGATGATGACGATCGGGCTCGGCAAGTACCACGGCGCGACCCAGTACCATCGCGCCAACGTCAGCCACGGCTACGAGACGGTCATCACCGCGGTGGGGCGCGAAATGCTCGCCAAGGCGCGGATCGGGTTCGGCCTCGGCGTTGTCGAGAACGGCTACGACGAGACAGCCAAGGTCGAAGCCTTCAACGCGGAAGACATCGAGGCGGGCGAGCGGCGGCTGCTCAAGGACGCCCGCGAGTGGATGGCGCGGCTGCCGTTCTCGCCGATCGACGTGCTCGTGGTGGAAGAGATCGGCAAGAATATCTCCGGCTCCGGCATGGACACCAACATCATCGGGCGCCCGTCGAACCCCCACGAGCCCTTCCCGAACGACCCGAAGATCCTCTGGATCGTCGCGCTCGACCTGACGGAAGACAGCGGCGGCAACGCCACCGGCATCGGCAACGCGGACTTCACCACGCGGCGGCTGGCCGAGAAGATCGACTGGAAGAAGACCGCCATCAACTGCCTCACGGCCTGCGCCCCCAACGGCGCCAAGCTCCCGCTCACGTTCGACTCGGACCGCGAGGCCGTCGACAGCGCGCTCAACTGCATCGGGCTGACGAAGCCTGAGCAGGCGCGGGTCATCCGGATCAAGAACACGCTCATGATCGGGGAGATCGAGTGCTCCGAGGCCTACCTCCCCGACATCAGGAAGCATCCCGCCCTCGAGATTCTGGGGGAGGCAAGGCCGCTCGGCTTTGACGCCGCGGGCCAGATCGTTCCGCTCGGCCACTGAGCCGGCGGGCGTACACACGGTTCCGGGGTTTGGGGCGGCCTCCGCGGTCACGCGCGGGGGTCGCTCGGCCGCTCTCAACGACGAGAAGGAGGAACACATGAATCGAGTCAGTCGCCGCCAGTTCCTGACCACCAGCGCCGGTATTGCGGGCATCCTTGCCGCGGGCGTGCCGCCCGCGCGAGGCCAGCAGCGGGAGATTTCCTATCTCTGCTGGAACAACTTCGCCCCCAATTCGGACAAAAAGCTGGCCGAGATCGGCCAGCGCTTCACCAAGGACACGGGCATCAAGCTCAAGATCGATCATGTCTCGCACATGGGCCCGCAGCAGTCCAAGTACGCCTCCGAGGTGCAGACCCAGGCGGGCCACGACCTCGTCGAGATGCGGATGCATTTCCCGTGGTTGTACGAGCCCCAGCTGGTCGACGTCTCGGACGTCGTGACCGAGCTCGAGAAGAAGTACGGCAAAGCGCTCGGCTCCTCGTACGAGGGGGCGCACGTGAACGGAGTCTGGCGCGCCGTGCCCCAGTATCACGGCATGTTCGTCGCCACCTATCGGGAGGACCTGTTCAAGCAGGCGAGCCTCAAGGTCCCCGACACCTGGGAGGACCTCTACACGGTCGGCAAGGAGCTCAAGAAGATGGGGCATCCGGTCGGCATCCCCATCAGCCAGAACTACGATTCGATCTCGACGGCGGGACCCGTGCTGTGGTCGTTCGGGGGCATGGAGGTGGACAAGGACGGCAAGACCGTTCGCATCAACTCACCGGCCACCGTCCAGATGATCGAGTGGTACAAGAAGATGTTCCGCGACTGCATGGAGCCCGAAGTGCTCTCGTGGTCGGACGCCAGCAACAACGAATCGATCCAGCAGGGCAAGGCGGGTTGGATTCATAATCCGGTCAGCGCCTACATCGTGGCCAAGCAGCGCAAGCTCGTCACCGCCGACGGCATCAATCATCACCGGAGCTTGGGCGGGCCCTCCGGCCGCCATGAGACCGACACGCCGCGCCACATCGGCATCTGGAAGTTCTCGAAGAATGTCGAGCCGGCCAAGGAGTGGATCCGCTACCTGCTCGGCAAGCGCGAGGTCTACGACGAGTACATCATGTCCGGGGATGCCTTCAACCTGCCGACCTACGAGAAGCTGCAAGACCACCCGGTGCTCCGGACCGACCCCAAGTACGCCGCCCTCAGGGGCGAGGGCGTGCAGTACCACACCTACGGGTGGCCGGCGCCGCCCTCGGACAAGGTCCAGCTCATTACCAACACCTACCTCTTGCCCAACATGATCGCCAAGGCGGTGACCGGCACCTCGACGAAGGACTCGATCGCCTGGGCCGAGACCGAGATGAAGAAGGTCCTTGCTGGGTGAGCCGCAGCCCGTTGGGGGAACCGCAGCCGCAGGCGAGGCGACCACGAGAGCAACGAGGCGAACGGATATGGTAATCGGCTAGCATGGCGATTAGAGCCGACGAGATTCCTGTTTCGCGCGGCCGCCCGCGCGGAACCGCGCGCGTGAGCGGCTGGCTCGATCGAGAGCGGATCCTGGGGCCGGTGTTCGTGACACCGGCCCTGCTCCTGCTGCTCCTCCTGGTCGCCTATCCCTTCGTGATGGCGGTGTATTTCTCTCTCTCCAACGCCTTCATCGGCCGGCCGAGCGAGTTCATCGGCATCAGGAACTTCGTCCGGCTGTGGGACAGCGACGCCTTCCGCCAGACCTTCCAGAACGCCTTCGTATTCACCGGCGTCGCGGTCTTCTTCAAGATCGTGATGGGCATCACCCTGGCGCTCCTGCTCAACGAGCAGCTTTGGTTCAAGCGGATGATCCGCGGCGCGGTGCTCCTGCCCTGGGTCATCCCGACCGCGCTGTCGACGCTGGGCTGGTGGTGGATGTTCAACTCGCTCTACAGCGTGGTCAACTGGACCGGCATCGCGATCGGGCTCATGGACCCGCCGGGGCCCAACTGGCTCGGCCAGAGGTACTACGCCATGGCCGCGGTGATCACGGTCAACATCTGGCGCGGCCTGCCCTTCTTCGCCATCAGCATCCTGGCCGCGCTCGTTGCCATCCCGAAGGAGCTGTACGAGGCGGCCGAGGCCGACGGCGCCAATGCCAACGCCCGCTTCTGGCACATCACCCTGCCCTTGCTCAAGCCGGTCCTCGCCGTCGTCGTGCTCTTCTCCACCATTTTCACGTTCAGCGACTTCAACATCGTCTATGTGCTGACCCGCGGCGGACCCATCAACTCCACCCACCTCTTCGCGACGCTGTCGCGCGTGCTGGGGATCGACACCGGGCGCATCGGCGAGGGCGCGGCGGTCTCGCTCTATCTCTTCCCGCTGCTGGTCTTCGTGGTGTGGGCGCAGCTGCGCTTCGTGCGGAAGCAGGCCTACTGATGGCGGTGGCGAAGCGCCCTCTGCTCAGCAAGACGATGCGGCATTTGGCGCTCCTGCCCTTCCTCGTGTTCGCGCTGTTCCCCTTCTACCACATGACGCTGACCTCGCTGAAGCAGGACAAGGAGCTCTACGACCGGCACGCCGTGCCGCTCATCATCCGCCAGGCCCCGACGCTCGAGCACTACAGCAAGCTGATCTGGGAGACCGAGTTCCTCACCTGGACCAAGAACAGCCTGCTCGTGACCATACTCGCCACGACCGCGTCCGTGGCCATCGGGACCGTCGCAGCCTATGCGCTGGCCCGGCTCAAGTTCTTCGGCGTGAGCACCTTCGGCACGGGCATCTTCGTGACGTATCTCGTGCCCACGACGCTCCTCTTCCTGCCGCTGGCGCAGGTCGTGAACTGGGTCGGGCTGGGCGACTCCAAATGGGCGCTCGTGCTGACGTACCCCACGTTCCTGGTGCCGTTCTGCACCTGGCTCCTCATGGGGTACTTCCGCACCGTCCCGAAGGAGGTCGAGGAGTGCGCCATGGTCGATGGGGCGACGCGCATCCAGGCACTCTGGCGCATCGTGCTGCCCATCGCGGTCCCCGGCCTCGTCTGCGCCACGCTCTTCGCCTTCACGCTGTCGTGGAACGAGTTCATCTACGCATTGACCTTCACCTCGTCCTCCGACCAGATCACCGCCAGCGTGGGGGTCACAAGCGAGCTGATCCGGGGAGACATCTACTACTGGGGCGAGCTCATGGCGGGCGCCATCCTGGGCTCCGTGCCCATCGTCATCCTCTACGTCTTCTTCCTCGACTACTACGTCTCCGGCCTCACGGCCGGGGCTATTAAGTAGTCGCAGGCAGCCAACCGGGACACGCGGGCGGCCGGATCGCCCTGTCCGTCGGCGGCGCCACCGCCTTCTGACTGAGCAGTTTCCTCCTCCTGCTTGGTCATTCAGCAGCCACGCCTGCCTCTCTCACCAGGCCCGACGGCGTCGAGGATCCCTTCCCGTCATGCTTTCCCTGCACTTGCGCATCATAGGCGGAAGTTGGTACGAGGGTTGCTTCCCCTGAGCGTAACGGTCTGAAAGAACACTTGGCCCACTGGGGCCGGGTGAGTAGGCAACGGCGCCTGTCCATCGCGGACGGCGCCTTTTTTTTCAGTCGTCAGGGAGGGCCATGAACAAGATCGAGGAGCTGAAGGGGCAGAAGGACGGGCTCGATGTGGGCGCCGACATTCCGCGCTATGCCCGGCTCGGAGTCGAGGCCATCGAGGAAGGCGACGTCGACCGTCTGAAGTGGTGGGGTGTGTTCCTCCGGAAGCAGACACCCGGCTACTTCATGATGCGCCTTCGCATCCCCAACGGTGTCGCCAACGCGGCCCAGCTCCGCACGATCGCCGCCATCGCCAACCGGGTCGGCCGCGGCCTCGCCGACATCACCACGCGGCAGCAGGTGCAGCTGCGATGGATCCGGATTGGCGACGTGCCGGACATTCTGGACCAGCTGCTGGACGTCGGGCTCGTCACCCTCCAGACGGGCATGGACAATATCCGCAACATCATCGGCTGCCCGGCGTTCGGCCTCACGCCCAGCGAGCTCCTCGACGCCTCGCCGGCGGTCCGCGCATTCACCGCCATGTTCGTGGGCAGCAAGACCTACACCAACCTCCCGCGCAAGTTCAACGTCGGCATCACCGGCTGCCGGGAAAACTGCACGCACGCCGAGACCCAGGACATAGCCCTGGTGCCGTCCCTGAAGAGCATCGGGCTGGAAGAGGTGAAGGGTTTCAACGTGCTGGTCGGGGGCAAGAACGGCTCCGGCGGCTACCGCGTGGCCTCGCCGCTCGACGTGTTCGTGCGCCCCGAAGAAGCGGCGGAGGTGTGCTCCGCCATCGTGCTTGTCTTTCGCGACCACGGCTCCCGCGAAGCGCGCAACAAGGTGCGGCTGGCGTTCCTGCTCGAGGCCTGGGGCGAGGCCCGGTTCCGCGAGATGGTGGAAGCGCGGGTCGGGCGGCGGCTCGAGAAGGCAGGCGCGGACCAGCGTCTCGCCCAATCGACCGATCACGTCGGGGTCTTCCGCCAGAAGCAGCCCGGGCTGAACTACGTCGGCCTCCTCGTCCCGGTCGGGCGGGTGACCGGCGACCAGCTCGCCGAATTGGCGCGCCTGTCCGAGGAGTACGGCTCCGGCGAGGTGCGATTGACCGTGGACCAGAACGTGATCATTCCCCACGTGCCTGACGCCAAGGTGGGGAACCTCACCGTCGAGCCGCTGGTCAAGAAGTTCCGCTACGACCCGTCCGGCGTGCTGCGGGGGCTGGTCAGCTGCACCGGCATCGAGTTCTGCAACCTGGCGGTGATCGAGACCAAGACCCGGGCGCTCAAGATCGCCAAGGGGCTGGAGTCCAAGGTGCCCGCGACCAAGTCCGTGCGGATCCACTGGTCGGGCTGCCCGGCCGGCTGCGGCAACCACACGGTCGCCGACATCGGGCTCTTGGGCACGAAGACCAAGGTGGACGGGAAGGTGGTCGACGCGGTGGACATTTTCATCGGAGGCTCCTCGGGCCCCGAGGCGACCCAAGGCGTCAAGATGCTCGAGAGCGTGCCGTGCGACGAGCTGCCGCAGGTGCTCGAGGGGCTGGTCCGCTTCGGCGAATTCGCCAAGGTGAGGCGCCAGATCCGGCTGCTTCAGCCCGCCCCGGCGGCCGTCCCGACGCCCGAGCAGCTCGAGCCACTACCACCGCCTCGTGCCCCAAGGGTCGGGGTTCACCATCCAGGAATAGCCTCAATCGACTCGAGAAAGGAGCCACGCGGATGTCATACGTGAAGCCGGATGCGGTGCTCGAGCAAATGGTGCAGGCCGGGGCCACCAAGGCCCGGCTCGCCCCGAGGGACCTGCTCGTGCGGGGATTCCTCTCGGGGGCCCTCCTGGGTTTCGCGACTACCCTGGCGTTCACGGCCACGCTGCAGACGCGCGTGGGACTCGTGGGCGCGCTGGTCTTCCCGGTGGGTTTCGTCATGATCGTGCTGCTGGGGCTCGAGCTGGTCACCGGCAACTTCGCCGTGCTTCCCCTCGCGCTCCGCGAGCGGCGCATCGGCCTCGGCGAGCTCCTGGGCAACTGGGGGCTGGTCTTCGTGGGCAACCTGGCCGGCAGCCTGTTCTACGCCTGGCTCTTCACACTCACGGTGGCGCCCGACTCCGAGATGGCGCGCCAGCTGATCGCCGTGGCCGAGGCGAAAACGCTGGGCTACGCGAAGCTGGGCGCCCACGGTGCCGCCGTCGCCGTGGCCAAGGCCATCCTCTGCAACTGGATGGTGACGCTGGGCGTTGTGATGGCGCTCACCTCGCAGTCCACCGCAGGGAAGATCGCAGCCATGTGGCTGCCCATCCTGACCTTCTTCGCCCAGGGTTTCGAGCATTCCGTGGTCAACATGTTCGCCATTCCCGCCGGCATGCTGATGGGCGCCGGCGTGAGCGCGCGCGAATGGTGGCTGTGGAACCAGATCCCGGTCACGTTGGGGAACATCGTCGGCGGCCTGGTGTTTACGGGCATGGCGCTGCAGTTGACCTATCGCAAGCGCGCGGCTCCCGCCGCCTCGATTGTGCCCGCGGCGATGCGAGAGGAGATGGCCCCGGGGCGCTGATGGGCTATTACCCGATAAGCCTGGACTTGGTCGGCCGCCCCTGCCTTGTCGTCGGCGGCGGCGACGTCGCGGAGCGCAAGGCCGCGGGCCTCGCCGAGGCGGGCGCGCGCGTCACGGTCGTCAGCCCGTCGCTGACGCCGGCGCTCCTCCGGCTGGCGACCGAGGCGCCGCTGCGCTGGCGGCCGCGCGAGTACGCGGCAGGTGACGCGGCGGGCTTCATCCTTGTCATGGTCGCCACCGACGATCGTGCCGTGAACGCGGCGGTGGCCGCCGAGTGCCGGGAGCGCGGCATCTGGGTGAACTGCGCCGACGATCCCGCGCGCTGCGACTTCATCCTGCCCTCGGTGCTCCGCCGCGGGGCGGTGACCGTGGCCGTGTCCACCGGCGGCCAGAGCCCCGCCCTTGCCCGCCTCCTGCGCGAAGACCTGGACGCGCTCCTGCCGAGGGACGTCGTGCTGCTCACGGAGGTCATGGCCGACGTGCGGCGCGCGCTCCGCGAGGGCGGCGTGTCGCTCGACGCCGAGCGCTGGCGGCAGGCTCTCGACGGCAAACTCCGAAGCCTCGTCGCGGCGGGAAGGACGACCGAAGCGCGGACGCGTCTCCGGGAGCGGCTCGGTGTCTAGCGGGCGCGTCGTCCTGGTTGGCGCCGGCCCCGGCGACCCGGAGCTCATCACGCTCCGCGGCCTGCGCTGGCTCCGTCGCGCCGACGTGGTCGTCTACGATCAGCTGACCGCCTCCGAGCTGCTCGACGAAGCGCCCGAAGGCGCGCTCAGGATCTTCGCCGGCAAGTCGGCGGGGCGGCACTGCCTCGAGCAGTCGGCCATCAACGCCATCCTG
>DASYVT010000070.1 GCA_035936835.1 Candidatus Methylomirabilota bacterium
AAGCACAAGGAGTCATCGCCAGACACGGCGACGAACATGCCGGAGGTGGGCGACTGGACATCGCAGTGATCACAATGCAGGAGCGCCGTTCGCCGTGACGGCGCCACACGGCCCCATCGACGCGCTCCTCGCGGAGCTCCACGTCGTCTACGCGCCCGAGGGCCAGCTCAACGTAGGCCACATTGGAAAGTCACGGTCTTGGTTCCGTTCGGGTTGGTCACTATGCTCGACGTCATCGGCTGCGAGCCGTATTTCAGGCAGTAGGCGCCAGCAGTCTGCGACGCTTGCACCAACTCCTGATCCGTCCGATACGTGTAGCTCAGGCTGGGAGGGGTCGGTGGCGGCGCGGGAAACGTGGTCCGCACGCATTCAAAGACCACGGCTTTGCTGCCGTCTGAATTGTTTGTGATGTTCGCGGTTCGCGGGGCAGTTTGATATTGACTACAATACGCCGTCGCGTTCTGGTTGGCCTGAAGCAGTTCCTGGTCGGTCCGGTAGTTGTAGGTGACGCTCGGGTTGCTCGACTGCACCGGCTGTTGCGACGAGGGCAACTCTGCACAGGAGGCAACGGCCCCGGCCGCTAACAAAGCGACTGCCCACACGTTCACCCTTCGGAAACAGCGAAAGATCATGACCATCTGAAACCTCCCTTTACTCAACCGTGAGTGCATTTCCAAAGACCACCTTACCCAGATTTCCGACGGATCCTGAAGAGGTCAACGCAACGCGCCGACGAGGTACAAGACCACCACGATGAGCAGGACCGTCCCGACGACCCCCAGGCCCCCACCTCTCCCCCATCTGGAATACTCGTAATAGCCGCCGCCTCCGCCGAACAACAGGAGCAGAAGAAGAATTAGTAGTAGCATCGAACGACTCCTTTCAGCTTGTGACTACTGCGCCCCAGCGAGCATGGCGGATGTCTTTTCACACCCGCCTTGGTGGCGGCATAAGCCGCCATGCATGCTGCAGCGCGACAGAACAACCGCATCTATCGTGATAGCTCTTCTGGTGCATTGAGATTGTTGACGACTCTCTTCACTCCTGGGACAGACTGGGTCACCCGTTCCGCCAGCAGTTTCTCCGCGCGCGATGTGACAGCGCCAGTCAATATGACCGTGCCGCCCTGTGAACGGATCTGAACGTTCTTGAGCGACACGGCCCTTGTCGAATACAGCTCAAACTCGACACCCCGTGCCAATTTATCGTCCGCACTTTCCGGACTCGTCTGAGTATTCGTCACAATGAGTTGGCCTGCGAGGCCCTGCACCCCAGACACCTGTATCGCAATTTGATCGGCTGCGCGCTTCTGCGCGGGCGAGTCAACGGTCCCATCTAGCGTCACGATCCGCTTGGTGACCTGAACCGTAAGGCCCTTGTCCTTCAGCTCAGGATTCTGGGCGAGTTGATCAATGATAATCGTTTTAATTTCCAGGTCCGCCACGCGCTCGCCGAGGTTCGCCATGTCTGAGTTACGCTCGGCGCCGGGGTTGACGGTGAGATTGTTGCGGACCTGCGCAACGCCCGAGGTGTCCTGCGCAATAGCGCCGGCGAGTCTCCGAGTTCCCTCGGTCGGGACTTCTCCAGTCAAGGTGACTTCACCCTGACTTGTTGTGGCCTTGATGTCGAACGTCGAGACGTGCTTGGAGAGGAGTAACGCGGTCTTGACCTTGGAGGTCGTCGCCGCATCCTGCGAGGTGTCTTTGACCGAGCGGAGCGTCTCCCATAGTGATGCCCCGCCGGTGCGCCCATAGAGCAATGCGCCTCCGACAACGAGCACGCCCAGTAGGAGAACAATGGGGGTGACGATAGAGATTCTTCCGGATCGCGAGGAAGGAAGGGACCCCATGGCTTGTCTCCATGAGCTCTCTGAGTTGAAGTGGGTACGCCATCTGCCCCGGGATTTCCGATATGGACCCATTTTGTCCTCCCTCTTACGCTGCTGAGTGAGCCACGCGTTCTCCAACCAGGCACGGGCAAAGGACGAGGCGCTCACGCGTTCATGGCTGGCCCCCTTCTACTTGTGCTCTTGAGCGCGTGATCTCTCTGTGGGGCAGTCCATGCCACCACGTCGAGTGGAGGGTCAGCCTCAGGTCTTGCATTCATACATTGCTCCAGAGCCCTCCTCGCCATTCAACGAGGGCTGCCGCATCTTCATGTAGCATTTCAAAATCTGACAATCGCCTGCCTCGCTGATTGCGCCCCTGACCCATTGCCGGAGCGCATCATCAGCCCTTGGCGCTCATCAGCACCTTGAGCGCCTGCTCGCGAGACGCATTGCCGAAGGTGTCGTACGCCTTCATCGTCTCATCGAGCTCGAAGCGGTGCGTGATCAGCTCGGCAGGGCGGAGGCTCCCGGCGCTGACGGTCTTCAAGAGGATCGCGGTCGTCGTCGTGTCGACGAGCCTCGTCGTCAGGGTGATGTTGTGCGACCAGAGCCGCTCGAGCTGCAGCGAGACCGGCTTGCCGTGGACGCCGATGTTCGCGATGTGACCGCCAGCCGCGACGATCGCCTGGCACATATCGAAGTTCGCCGGCACGCCGACCGCGTCGATCGCCACGTCGACCCCGCGCTGCTGCGTCAGCTCCATCACCCGAGCCGCCGCCTTGCCGTCGCCGCTGTTGACCAGCTCGGTTGCGCCGAACTTCCGCGAGACCTCGAGACGGTTGTCGTCGAGATCGATCATGATCAGCTCGGCGGCCGAGTAGAATCGGGCGGTCATCAACGCGGCGAGCCGGCCGGCCCCGTGCCGACGATCGCGACCGTGTCGCCCGGCTTCACCGTGCCGTTGAGCACACCGCACTCGAACCCGGTCGGCAGGATGTCGCTCAGCATCACGAGTCCCTCCTCGTCGGCGCCCGCGGGGACCGCGTAGAGGCTGTTGTCCGCGTGCGGGATCCTGGCGTACTCGGCCTGCGTGCCGTCGATCGTATTCCCGAGAATCCAGCCGCCATTGTCGCAATGGGAGTACATCCCTTTCTTGCAATTGACGCACTTCCCGCACGAGGTGATGCAAGAGATGAGGACCCGGTCGCCCTTCTTGAACCTCGATACCCCCTTCCCGACGTCGTCGACCACGCCGACCCCCTCGTGACCGAGGATCCGGCCGTCGGTCACCGACGGGACGTCGCCCTTCATGATGTGGAGATCGGAGCCGCAGATCGTGGTCTGGGCGATCTTCACGATCGGGTCGGTCGACTCCTTCACCGCCGGCTTGCCCTTCTCTTCCCACGAGCGCTTTTCGGGACCGTGGAACACCAATGCCTTCATCATCGCCTCCCGTCGCCTAGTCTGGACAATCTGCATCGGACATCCGCTTGAAGCGCGCAAGTAAGTAAGGAAGGTGCCAGCACAGTCTGAGGCTAATCGACGTCCTCGGAACCTGGCTATTGGACCTTAGTCCACCCGGCGGGGCCCGCGGGGCCGGGTCCTCCCTCGGAATCCGCCTTGTCACAGCCTCAAGTGAGCTGAGCATCCGGGGCGAGGGCTGCCCGTGTTCGCGAAAGACGCCCGCGTCCATGTGGGATGGACCGAGCCAAAGCAAAGTCACCTGCACTGGACCAAGGTCTACTAGGCGACGCTTCGGCCCGGCCTTAGAGTGGAAGGAGATAACCACGAGGAGGTCCCGGCCGCGGGACATTAGCCTCAAGCTAGCGGCGGGTGACCGTAAGGCCGCTCGGACTTCTTATCGCGACAAAGGAGAAGCCCATGAAGCCAGGTACCAAGGATGAGGTGGCAGGCAAGATCCACGAAGTGAAGGGTGCGGTCAAGGAGAAGGTGGGCAAGCTCACAAACAATCCCGACTTGGAGGCCGAAGGTAAAGTTGAAAAGGTGGTCGGCAAAGTTCAGAAAAAGATCGGCCAGGTGAAGAAGGTCCTCGGAACATAGTGAAGCCGACAGTCCCTGCGTCCTCGCACGCCCAGTGGACCTAGGTCCAATACGCATTGCGCTCGTGACACTGCTAACGTGGTTGCCCCACACCAGCCGGGAGGTTCTGCAATGAGTAGATGGATGACGTGTGCGTTTGCGATGGGTGTCACGTTCGTCGTCGCGACATTCGGTTTCGGGTCCTGAGTGGTTTGCTAGCCAAGCCTGAAGGAGCGTAGGCGATATAAAGGCTATTCTCAGTCATGGCCCGCCTCGTCCGAGGGCCTTCCCCGGGGTGTGCCTCGGGCCTTCCTTGGCACAGCGCGGATAATCCCCCTCCCACCTGGGCCGAGCCTGCCAGAGCGAGGATCAGCGGTCAAATCGGGGTCCTGAATCACAGGGTGGGAGGCCTCCACGGGATCATCAGGCACCGGCCGGGCAGACGTCCGCGGCGGCCCCGGCCTCCGGCACCGCCTAGACGGTCACGCCGGGGAGTGTCGGCTGTTCGGCTTCTTCCGCAGTCATGGACCACGGAGGCTGCGGGTCGTCCCGCGTGCCCGGGAGCCCGAGATGGGCGAGGATCCTTTGAATGACGGCCGGGTCCTCAATCGTGGCGATGAGCTGCATCCGCCCGGCACAGACCGCCTAGTTGAGATCTGCCTCCCGCTCCTCGAAGTGCTGATCCAGACCAGTTTGACCAGTCGCCGGAGCACCCCGCAACATCTTCGTGGCGGCGCTTCCCTACGGCACCTGGCGGATGGAGCCCAAGGCCGCCGGATTCACAACGGGGAACGGCCGCCTGCTGCACCGCCGCGGCGTCGCTGGCGGCGGCCCCCTCAACGAGAGGGACACGACCGCCGATGGTAACGCGGTCGTGGCCGAGCTGGACGTCAACGGTCGTCTTCGCCGCTACGAGCATCGCGATGCAGGTCGCGTCCTTTGTCTAGGGTTCGATCCGCCGCTGCCCACGGATGCGAGCGCGGCGACCGCAGAGAGCGTCGCGTACGAGATCTCGCTCGACGGGTTCCCGCGGCTGGTCGACGGCACGGCGGGCGTGCAGCCGGCCAGAGACGGGGTCTCCATCGTGTGGGCCCACGCCACCCCCGCGTGGACGACGGGGTATCGCTTCACCTCGACCGTTCGCCATACCAGCCCCGGTCACGTCGAACTCGAGGTCGCGCCCCTACTGCGGTAGATACACTCGGCACGCCGCAGGAAACTCCACCGGCGGCGTTCTGTGTCAATGTGTGCGCACACAAATGTCACCAGCCTGACGTCATGTGTCACGGAAGCGGCCAGAAACCTGCGAGGTGCCGCTAAAGGTCTATGGTACTGTGCCTGCGGCGAGCTCGGGGTATTGGCGCGGAAGTTGCGTCTTCCCTGGCAACCACGTATTGGAGGAGGCGTCGATGAGCGGAAGACTGGGAAGGCTGGCCCTGCGGGTCGCGCTGGCGGTGGCCGTGACAGGGATGCTCCAGACCGTGCCGGCGGACAGCGAGACGCCGAAGCCGTGTGCGCCGAGCACCGTGAAGGTCGGAAACAAGTTCCAAGTCGTTCCCCCCGACCAGGACGTCAAGTTCGGGCAGTGCCTGTTCAACAGCACGATCGCCTTCAACCAGGCGAACCCGAACGGCCTGTTCGCGAGCTGCAACGGCTGCCATCCGGGTAACCGGACGGATCGCGGAACGCACGCCGTGATGATCACCAATCAGCTCGGAACGTTCGTCGGGGCGCGCCAGGTGCCGAACCTCCTCAACGTCCAGTTCAACGTCCCGCTCGGCTGGGACGGCCGCCACGGCGGAGTGCTGGGCAACCAGGCCTCGATCATCGCGGCGATCAAATCGGCGGCGACGAGCGCCATCAACAGCCCGGTGGAGATGGCCGGTCACATCGATCCTAACAATCTTAACAATCCCGTCGATCAGGCCAAGCTCGCCGCGCTGGCGGCGTTCGTCATCAGCCGCAGCCCAACAACGCCGGACCCCCACGCGGCGCCCCCACCCCCGCCGACGCTAGATGCCGCGACCCTCGCTCGCATCAAGACCGGTGCCGACGTCTTCTTCGGGCGATCGGTCTCGACACAGGGCCTGCTGGCGGCCGGGAAGACCTGCGTCAGCTGTCACGTGCCCCCGTTCTTCACGGACAACAAGATCAGGACGAACGTCCTGCATCCGGACGCCGCGTACGACTTCGGCTTCCGCCAGGCCGACGGCAGCAGCGGGCCCGAGGATGCCGGGGCGGGGCTCACCGCGGTGACCGATCCCGTCACCGGCAAATCCGTGCAGGTGGGCACGTTCAAGACACCGTCCCTGCACCATTTCTATCCGGACGGTGAGCCCGCCCTGCACAGCGGCATCTTTGCCGAGGATGGGAGGCTGTTCCACTTCTACGAGAAGTCGCTGGGCTTCACGCTGGGACTGGGCGAGTCCACGGGTCTGCATTACTGGCTCGTCAACTGTCCGCAGGGTCCGGCGCGGAACCCGCTCGCGATCCCGGCGGAGTGCAACTGATCAGCCCTCGCGTCTCCTCCGCGTGGAGCGTAGGTAACACCCGTTCTCAGTCATGACCCGCTGAGCCCGAGGGACTTCCCCCCGGGTCTACCTTGTCACAATGAAAACAGTAAGGGCTCCGGAGAATCTCTCCGAAGCCCTTGTTTTCTCTGGTTGCGGGGGCTGGATTTGAACCAGCGGTCTGTGGGTTATGATTCGGCATAGATGGTCGCAAGTGGTCATGGTTACGCTTGGCGCCCTTGCAAAATGGGGCAGAACGTAGCACCAGGCAGCGCCCCAAGAGTCCCTCATCGCGCCTGACTATCGTCACTTACTCACATTTCGCCGATCTCCAAACAAGAGGCGCCCCGTCGTAGAGAGGCGAGAGCGTAGATAACATAACCCCCATTGTCAGCCATGGCCCGCCTCGCCCGAGAGTCTTCCCCCGGGGTCTGCCGTGGCACAGCGCGGATAAACCCCCTTCCACCTCGCGCCGATCCTGCCAGAGCGGGGATCAGAGGTCAAATCGGGACCCTGAATCACAGGGTGGGCCCCTCTCAGGGAACATCAGGGCAGACGTCTGCGGCCGCTCCGGCCCCGGTACGGCCTAGACGGTCACGCCGGGAAGTGTCGGCTGCTCGGCTCCTGCCGCGGTCAGGGGCAACGGCGGCCGTGGATCCTCCCGCGTGCCCGGGAGGCCAAGGCGGGCGAGAATCTTCTGAATCACGGCGGGGTCGTCGATCGTTGCGATCAGCTGCATCCGCCCGGCGCAGCGCGGACAGCGCAGGACGTCGAGGTCGAAGGCCCGTCGCATCAGCGCCGCCCACGTCCAGTAGCGGGGCCGCTCGCCGCCCCAACCTCCCGGCCCCGCCCTCCCCGCTGCCGCGCTCGGACCTGTTGCCCCATCACTCTCCGCACGGCGATAGGCGACGACCTCCGGCCGCCAGCGCGCGCCGGGGGCCAGCACGCCGTGATAGAGAACCAGGTTGATCTCGGGCCGCGGCGTCAGGGCCGCCAGCTTCTCGAGAAACTCCACCGGCTCGAAGAGCAGATACGTCGTCCCGTCGCTCCAGGGGCGCTTGAGCTCCAGCCGCACACGGCCGTCGCCAAGGAGCCGGAGCCGATCTTCGGCCAGCGGCGGCCTCAGCACGTAGCGACACACCTGCTCCAACCGGGCCCGGTCGTGGGCCCCCACCCACACGTTCGCGTGCAGATCGAATCCCTCCAGGTGCGCGTGGCGCGGGCCACCCGCACCGCCGCGCGCTTGGCGCACCCCGTCGCCCACCCGGCGCACCGGCGCTCCCGCCCGGGCGCCCAGGGCCACGCGCGCCTGCACGGAGGCGCCCACGATGCCGGCGAGCGCGAAGGAGGCTTCGGCGAGCGGATCCGCTCGGCCCGTGCCGAGCACCTTCGCCACCTCGGCGTCGCTCGGCCCACACGCTGGGTGGAAGGCAAGCCGCCCGGCCGGGGACCGGACGAACACCCCGTCGAGGGCCAGCGTGTGAAAGTGCACGTTCAGGTTGAGCCCGCCGCCGAAGCGCTGCACGGCGGAAAACGGCAGCAGGTGCTCAAATGCGCAACGCACGCAGGGCACCCGGGCAAAACCGTGGGCCAGCACCCCGCAGGTCAGGAACTTACGAAAGTCCCGCGCGATAAACTCGGGCAGGCCGGCGCCGTCTGCCCGATCGGCGGCGGCGGGCAGGAACTCATCCAGGCGCTCCCGGATGACCCCGTGGAGCACGCTCGCTTCCGCGTGACGGGGTTGATAGCGCCCGCTTGCACGGCCCATGCTCCTGCGTAGCGCCGACGGCGAAGCGCGCCAATGCCCAGAAACCGATACAGCATGGGAACAATCGTTGCTAGCCCGACGTGCGGAGGCGGTGGATCAAGTCGAGGACGCGCAGGATCTCGGCGCCGCTCCGGGTCATCAGCCGGTCGCCCGATTGCAACCATCGAAGCTTCCCCTCGCGGTCCACGACGACTGTCGAGCGGTAGGCGACGTTGCGCTCCTCGTCCCAGACGCCGTAGGCCTGGATCACGCTCCGGTGCACGTCGCTCAGGAGCGGAAACGGCAGCGCGTGCCGCCGGTGGTACTCGGCGTGCGAGAAGGGCGTGTCCCCGCTGATCCCGAGCACGACGGCGCCCTTGGCTTGCAGCTCGCCGGCGACCTCACCGAGGTCGCGGAGCTCGGGCGTTCAGATGTTCCCCCAGTCGTAGCAGTAGAAGAGCAGCACGACGTCGGACGCGCCCTTGAACTCGGCCAGCGAGATGTCGCGGCCGCTCGTCGAGGGAAGGGAGAACGCCGGAGCCTCGTAGCCGTAGCGCAGCATGGGCTGTTGGTCCTCGGTCAGCGGTACAGCTCGATGAGCTCCTGGAGGGCGACCATCTGGCCGCCCTTCGTGGAGGACGGCACGACGATCGGGGTGTTGACGCCCGCCGCGTACCAGGCCTCGATGCCATCGCGCACCTCCGCGGCGCTGCCGTACAGCGTGACCTCGGACAGCCAGCGGTCGGACATCAGCGAGGGAATGCGGTCTTCCTCGCCGGCGGCGATGGCCTTCCGGATCGCCAGCATCTCGTCCTCGAAGCCGGCCTCGATCCAGTAGTTCTGGTAGTTGGGGAGCTTGACGTAGCTTATCAGTGTCCGCCGGTTGACGGCCGCGGCCGCGGACTTGTCGTTGTCGATGCAGGTCGGCAGCATGTTGCCGACGAAGAAGCCGGGGTCGCTGCGCGCGGCGGCCGGGAGCTGGCTGAGCGACGCGGCCATGTGAGAGCGCGCCGCGTTGGCCCACACCGCGCCCTGGGCGATCTCGCCGGCCAGGGCGACCATCTTTTGCCTGAGCGTCGCCAGCACGATGGGAGGCAGCGCGCCCGCCTGCTTGGCGCCGGCGCCGAGCTCGGCGACGAAGCGGCGCATGTCCTCGAGGGGCTTGCCGGCGCTCACCTTGAGTCGGGCTAGGGTAGGCCCGTGGCTGACGCCGATCCCGAAGCGGAAGCGCCCGCCTGAGACCTCGTGGATGAACGCGGCGGTGGCCGCGTAGTCGTGGGGATGGCGCGAGTAGATGTTGGCGATGGACGTCCCGAATTGGATCTCCTTGGTCTCGAGCGCCAGCGCCTCGCAGAGCCCCAGGCCGTCGCCGAAGCTCGGGCAGTAGATGCCGGCGAAGCCCTCCTTCTCGAAGCGCTGGGCGACCTCGATGGTGGCGCGCCGCCGCCCCGGCGCGGCGGCCAGGCTAAGCGCGGGCTTGCGCGTCACGCCCACGGCACGCGTCCCTTCCAGCTATTCCACGAGGTGGTCTCCTCGATGGGCTTGCGCCGGCTCGGCCCGTACTTGACGGCCGGATAGCCGAGCGGGATGCAGAAGTGGAAGGTCAGCTCCTTCGGGATGGCGAAGAGCGCGCGGAAGCGGTCCATGACCGTGGCGTGGAGCGTCGTCGGGAGCGAGCCGATCCCCAGCGCGTGGGCCGCCAGCATGAGGTTCTGGCAGGCCGGGATGACCGACGTGGCTCCGCCGGTCGGCTCCGTGAGCGCGAAGACGATGCAGGGGACCTCCTTCATTGCATCGGCGAGCCCCATGGCAGAGGCATAGTTCTTCTCCCCCGGCGGGACGTCCTGGGGCCCGGTCCAGCCGTGGTCGTCCTTCCGCTTGGCCCACCATGCCTCCCGGTAGAGCGCGCCGAACTCGCGGATCTTCTGCCGGTCGGTGACCACGAGGAAGCGCCCGGTCTGGTGGTTGCCGCCGTTGGGTGCCTTGACCGCGGCCTCGAGGATCAGGCGGATGTCCTCGTCCGGGATTGGGTCGGGCCGGAGCTTCCGCATCGAGCGCTGGGTGAACATGGCTTCGCCGAGAGGCATCTTCAGACGCTCAATGTTCATGCGGATTCTCCCTTACTGATCCCAGAGCGGCTTGAACTGGACGGCCACCATCTTGTCGTAGGCGAAATCGCTCTTCACCACGCCCGCCTGCTTCTGGAACTGGTTGACGGTGCGCATCGCCTCTTCGGTGATGGCCGGGAGGTACGAAGCCCGCTGGAGAGCGATGATGCCGCGGATCAGCTCGACGTCAAGCGTGGGGAAGATCTTCTGCGCCACCCGCACACCCGCCTCGGGATCCTCCCGCAGGCGCTTCTGCGTCTTGACCACGGCGCGCACCACGCGCTCGACGATCTGCGGATTGGCCTGGATGTAGCGGTCGCTTGCCTGCAACGTCGGGAAGGTCATGTACTGGAGGAACTTCGGTCCCTGGTCGCGCAGGGGCTCGATGAAATACCGGCCGATCTTGAGCTGGTGGACGATGACGGCGCCGCCGGGCTCGCCGCCCATGAAACCGTCGATTTGCCCTGCGCGGAGCGCGGCCGCGGCCGAGGTCGAGCTGCCGACCGCGATGACGGCCACGTCGCGGTCCGGCTCGAGCCCCGAGTCCCTCAGGAGCGCGCGGAGCGCCAGGTCGGTGGCGCTCCCGGCGCGCGTCATGCCGAGCTTGGTGCCCTTGAGCCCCTTCACGTCGGTGGCCGGCAGGTTCTTTCGAAGCACCAGGAAGATCGGGTTCCGGTTGAGGATGGCGAGGAGGTTCTTGGATCCGAAGCCCTTCTCGGCCAGGATCATCGGACGCTCGACGTAGGTGCCGGCGAAGTCGATGGAGCCGCCGACCATTGCCGTCGTCACCTCGGCGCCGCCCTCGAAGTCCGCGAACTGGGGCGTGATGCCTTCGGCCTTGAAGTAGCCGAGATGCTCGGCGCCGTAGAGGACGACGAAGGTGACGGCCGGCGTGGTGCCGATCCTGACCGTCTGCTGGGCCCACGCGGGCGTCGCGATCGCGAGCAGAGCGGCGAGCAGCCCGATCGCGAAGATCACGCTACCGCCACTCGTCGATCGAGACGGTCTTCTGGTAGTTGCAGCCCATGATGCGCCAGTACCCGTTGGTCTCGCCCCCGACGACCACGACGTGGATGTCTTCTCGACGGAACATCGGGATCAGCTCGTCGGGCGCGGCCTTGAGCTTGGACGCCCACGGCTCCTCGCCGAAGGTTGCGCGCGGATAGATGTAGTTCTGGATGAGCTGGTAGTCCCAGTATTCCCCGGCCGGCATCGTGGCGTTGTCGTAGAGCCAGTCGATGAGCGCGTCCTTCTTCGTGAACCCCGCGCGATCGATGAACTGGCGGGCGGCGATGGGATCCAGCAGGAGGGTGGGCGGCCCATGCGGGTCCATGCCGCGCAGCATGTTGCGCACGTGCTCGCGCCAGTGCTTCTCGCGGAGTCCGAGCGTGAAGGCGGTCGAGCGGCAGCCGCTGAAGACGCTCACCGCGCTGTCACCCGGCTTGAAGCCGTGCTGGACGTGGAAGGGCTCCCAGGGGCTCCGCTCCTCGTTCTCGGCGAAGGTGACGCTGTTGTAGGCGTAGTTGTTGCCCTGGTTGCCCATGTAGCTGTGCCCCGGCACGGAGCCCCCCTGGCCGTTCTGGGAGAGGAGGCCGTAGGCTCTTCCGATGGTGCCGTTGGCGTGGCTGTACGGACCGAGCGCGCCCGTGCCCGCGTTCATCCCGATCTCCTCGCGGATCGGTCCGTTGACGACGGCCATGGCCGCCACCGCGCTCGAGCTGCTGCCACGCGCTGTCACGCCGGTGGCGCCGAGCGCCAGGATCACCGGGAAGTACTCGGGCCGCGCCCCCGCCATGACCGCGTTCACCGCGACCTTCTCGACCGTGTATTCCCAGTACTCGCGGAAGTGGGTCGAGCGCATGCGCCCGACGACTTCATCAGGCTTGCGGCGCGTCGCGGCCAGCATCGCCGCCACGCGCTCCTCGGTCGGCAGGACGATCGGCAGCTTGTCCGTCCAGTTGTTGTCGAGGAAGAGACGGTGGAGCTGCTCCTCCGTGCCGGGCTCGACGAGTCTGGGCGTCGAGCGGTCGAACTCGACCGGGCCCAGATCTATCTCGTCGAGCGGCTGGGTCAGCCCCTCGACGACCTCCTGCATGACCGGGCGGCCGGTGATGGGATCCGTGCCGTCGACGTACGCGCGCAGCTGGGCGGCCGTCTTGCCCATGATGGGCTGGGGGACGAACACCTGCCGGAGCCCCGGCATCCCGTTCACGGCAGAGACTGAACGTACGACCTTGTCGAACTTATCCGTGTGCAGGGCGACGACGGGGACTCCGTACGTCGCTTCGATCGTCATCGCGTGCGCGGCGACCGCCGGCGCGCAGGTGCTTCAGTGGCCGACGCCGAGGATGGCGGCGTGCGCCTTCGCCTTGATCTCCTCCCAGGTCGTCGGGTCGTCGTGCAGGTACACGCTCGAGATCGGCTTGAAGACCGTGCGCACACCCGGCATGTGCGCTCCGAACCACGCCTGCATCTGCTTGAGGAAGACGTCGGAATCGTCGAAGCGACAGTCCACCAGGTAGACGGTCTTGCCCTCGAGCGTGTCCAGCCGGGGCGCCAACGCCTTGCGCGTCACCTTCGGGGCGAAGCCGACCGGGTTCAGGGCCGTGATCATCGTCGCGCCGCTCATGCCGTGGGTCCCTCGCCGGCGACGGTGGTTCGGTGCATGACGCGCGCGTAGCGCTTGGCGTCCCAGAGACGGCCGCGGTGGAGCAGGCAGCGGTTGTCCCAGATGACGAGGTCGTGCTGGCGCCACGCGTGCTGGTACACGCGCTCAGGGCGCGTGGCCACGTCGAGCAGCTCCTTCAACAGCGCGCGCCCCTCTTCCACTGGGATACCCTCGATGTGCGAGGCGTGCGCGCCGATGTAGACGGTCTTCTTACCGTTGAGAGGATTGGCGCGGACGAGGGCCTGGCGCACGGGCGGCAGGGCCTGCTGGACGTCGGGACCGAGCAGCGTCGGGTCGAGCAGCCCGCGCGAGTACGCGAAGGAGTGGATGGCGACCTTGCCCTCGAGCCGGCTCTGCATCTCGGGGGCAAGCGCCTCCCAGGCGACGCGGCAGGAGACGAACTCCGTCTCGCCGCCCTCGGGCGGCACCTGGCGGCCGGAGAGGAGCGACGCCTGGGCCGGTACCTGCTTGAAGGACGAGTCGGTGTGCCACATCTGGTTGCCGCTCTGGTAGACCATGCGGCGGTCCGTCCAGTCCATGAGCTTGCCGTCCTCGTCCACGTTGGCCAGCTCGACGAGGTTCGGGTGCAGGCGGTCTTCCTTGCCCAGCGTCTTGACGGTCGTCTCGAGCGGGCCGAAGCGCAGGCTGAAGCGCATCTGCTCGGGGTCCGTCAGCGGCTGGCCGTGGAAGACCAGCAGGGAATGCTCGTTGAAGGCCTCCCAGATGTGCGCCCACGTGCCGTCATCGAGCGGCTGGCGGAGTTCCACGCCCGACAGCTCGACGCCGAAGCTGGGGTGGAGCCTGCGCATCTGGAGCGTGCCGGTCGATGTCGTCATCGAGTCCTCCCTAGGCCGCGATTCTACCGTCAAAGTAGGGGGAAGGCGGAGAGCGCGCCGGGCTCGGTGACGGACCGCGCCTCGTGGAGATACGAGGCGTCGAGCTGGCCGTAGCCCGTCACGCCGAGGAGCGCCAGACAGATCCGTATCTCCTCCTCGAGGATCTCGAGCGCGCGTTCGAGCCCGGCCTGTCCCGCGGCCGCCAGGCCCAGGCACTGGAGCCTGCCGAGCCCCACGCACTGCGCGCCGAGCGTGATCGCCTTGACCACGTCGGTGCCGCGCATGAAGCCGCCGTCCACCATGACGGCGGCGCGGCCCGCGACGGCCGCCACCACCTCGGGAAGCGCGTCGAGCGAGCCCCGGCCGTGGTCGAGCTGGCGGCCGCCGTGGTTGGATACGTAGACAACCTCCACGCCGTGCTCGCAGGCCAGCGCCGCGTCCTCGCCGGTGGCGATGCCTTTCAGGATCAGCGGCACGTCGTGCGTGTCCTTGAAGCGCTTGACCTGGTCCCAGGAGAGCGCGGCCTGGTACTCCATGCCCGTCGCCTTGACGCGCCACGGCTTGACGAAGCGCTTGTCGAGGTCGCGCTCGCGCCGGCTGTAGGTCGCCGAGTCCACCGTCATGCAGAAGGCGTGGTAGCCGTGGTCCAGCGCGCGCTTGACGTGGTCGTCCACGAAGGCGTCGTCGCCGCGCACGTAGAGCTGGAAGATGCGGTAGTTGTCGGCCGCCGCCGCCGTCGCCTCGAGGCCCGGGTTGCAGGCGCTCGAGAGCATGTGCGGCACGCCGAAGGCGCCGGAGGCTTTCCCCGCCGTCGCGCCGCCGCCGGGCGCGAAGCTCTCGACCGATCCCACCGGCGCCAGCATCACGGGGATGCGCACGGGCCTGCCGAGGAAGGTGGACGAGGGGTCCACCTTGGAGACGTCGCGCAGCACCCGGGGTCTCCAGGCGAGCGAGTCGATCGCCGCGCGGTTGCGCTTCACGGTAGTC
>DASYVT010000071.1 GCA_035936835.1 Candidatus Methylomirabilota bacterium
TCGCTCGAGGGGGTCCGTCCCTATGTCCGGGAGATACGCGAGCGCCTGCTCAGGTTTCCGCAGGTCCGGGTCGTCGTGTCGCAGCTCGGCGCGCCGGACGACGGCACCGACCCCGAAGCCCCGGACAACGCGGAGTTCTACGTCGGGCTCAAGCCGCGCGAGGAATGGCCCGAGAAGGACAAGGACAAGGAGAAGCTGGTCCAGGCCATGACCGCCGCGCTCGCCGACATCCCCGGAGTAAGCACCAACTTCTCCCAGCCCATCAAGGACAACGTGGATGAGGCGCTGGCGGGGGTCAAGGGCGAGCTCGCCATCAAACTCTACGGCCCCGACATCTTCGTGATGGACGGCATCGCCAAGCAGATCGCCGCCGTCCTCAAGGACATCCGCGGCGTCGCCGACCTCGACTACGACCACTGCATCGGCCAGCCCCAGTTCCAGATCGCCATCGACCGCGGCGCGGCCGCCCGCTACGGCATCAACATCCAGGACATCCAGGACACCATCGAGGCCGCCACCAAGGGACGCGCCGTCACGGAGATCTTCGAGCAGGAGCGCCGCTTCAACCTCGTGGTGAAGCTGAACCAGCCCGGCGAGCCGGCGGCCCGCCTCCGCAACGTCGCGGTGAGCGCCCCGAGCGGCGAGCGCATCCCGCTGAGCCAGCTGGCGGAGTTCGCGCGAACAGACGGCCTTGCGGAGATCTTCCGCGAGAACAACGTCCGGCGCCTCTCCGTCAAGTGGAGCGTTCGGGAGCGGGACATGGGCGGCCTCGTCGCAGAGGCGATGCAGAAGGTGGACGCGGTGGTGAAGCTGCCTCCGGGCTACCGGATGGTCTGGAGCGGCCGTTTCGAGGACCAGCAGCGCGCCCTTGCGCGCCTCTATATCATCGTGCCGCTGGTCGTCTTCATCATCTTCGTGCTGCTCTTCGGCGCCTTCAACTCCGTGGGCGACGCGCTCTTGATCATGCTCAATCTGCCCTTCGCGCTCATCGGCGGGACGCTCGCCTTGTACTTCTGGCAGAGCAACTTCAACATCTCGGCGGCGGTCGGCTACATCGCCGTCTTCGGCGTCAGTGTGCTGAACGGTACGGTCCTGGTCTCCTCCATCCGCCACGCCTTCGCCGATGGGCTGCCGCTCCGCGACGCGATCGTCCGGGGCTGCGAGCTCCGCTTCAGACCTATCATGGTCGCGGCCATCGTAGCCGTCATCGGATTCTTGCCCGCGGCGCTCAGCCAGGGCATCGGCGCCGAGATCCAGCGGCCCCTCGCCCGGGTCGTCATCGGCGGACTCATCTCCTCGACGGCGCTGACGCTTCTCGTCCTGCCTGCCGTCTACGCGCTTTTCGCGCGGCGCGGGTCTGAGCAGGCTGGCGAACCCCCTGGTCGGCAATTGGACTAGCGCGGGAAAGACCCCGGCCCCAGCGCGCGCGGCCGGACCGGGCGGTGATACACACCGCTGAGCCTGACAAATTGACCGGCATAGGCCAGGCCATGGGCCGCATCGACTCCTCCTGGCTCGCGTGATATTCTTGCGCGGCCGCGAGGGCGTGCCCTCGCCGCCAATCCATGCTGACGACGGATCGTATCGGCGGGAGCGCGCTCTGCCTGCTTGCCCTCTTCGTCATGTGGGAGAGCCGAGCGCTCCCGCTCGGGACCTGGCGCCAACCGGGCCCCGGCTACTTCCCGGTGCTCCTGGCGGCGCTCCTGCTCATCCTGGGCGCGCTCGTCTGGGCGATGGGCGGAGGCGCCGCGCCCGTTGCCGGCGTGGGCTGGGGCGAGGCGCGCCACGCCCTGGTGATCCTCGCTGTCAGCGCGTTCATCTGCCTCGGCCTCGAGCGTCTCGGCTATCGCCTGACCATGCTGTCGGCCCTCCTCGTCCTCGTCTGGCTCGTGGAGCGCAAGAGCCTCCTCGCCGCCGCCGTGTTCGCCTTCGCGCTGTCCTTCGGCTCCTACTATCTCTTCGATACCCTGCTGCGCGTGGCGCTGCCGCGCGGGCCCTTCGGGATCTAGATGGCCGAGACGCTCCAGAACCTCGCGCTCGGCTTCTCCGTCGCGCTCCAGCCGCCCGTCCTGCTCTACGCGTTCATCGGGTGCGTGGTCGGGACCTTGGTCGGCGTGCTGCCGGGCGTGGGCCCCCTCGCCGGCATCAGCCTGCTGCTGCCCGCCACCTTCGGGCTCACCGCGACCAACGCCATCGTGATGCTGGCAGGCATCTACTACGGCGCCATGTACGGCGGCTCGACCACCTCCATCCTGATGCGCATCCCGGGGGAGGCCGCCTCGGTGATGACGTGCATCGACGGCTACGCGATGGCGCGCAAGGGGCGCGCAGGGGCGGCGCTGGCCATCGCCGCGATCGGCTCCTTCATCGCCGGCACCGTGAGCGTGGTCGCGCTCATGCTGCTGGCGCCGCCCCTCGCCAACTTCGCGCTCCGGTTCGGCCCGCCCGAGTACTTCGCGCTCCTCCTCCTCGGCCTGCTCGTCCTCGCGTACATGAGCGGCGGCTCGATGGTCAAGTCGCTGGCGATGGCCGTGCTGGGGCTCCTCCTCGGCATGGTCGGCATCGATCAGATGTCCGGCTACTTCCGCTTCGCTTACGGTGTGATGGAGCTGGGCGACGGCTTGGGCGTGGTGCCGATCGCCGTCGGGCTCTTCGGCATCGCCGAGGTGCTGGCGACGGCGGGGCAAGAGGTGCCGCCCAAGGTCCTCAAGCCGAAGCTGCGCGAGCTCCTGCCATCCCGCCAGGAGTGGCGTGACTCCGTGATGCCGATCGGCCGCGGCACCGTGCTCGGCTTCCTCATCGGCATCATCCCGGGCTCGGCCCACATCATCGCGAGCTTCGTCTCCTACGCGGTCGAGCGCCGGCTGAGCCGCCATCCCGAAGAGTTCGGCCAGGGCGCCGTCGCCGGCGTCGCCGGCCCCGAGTCGGCGAACAACTCGGCGACGTCCGGCGCCTTTGTGCCCATGCTCGCGCTCGGCGTCCCGTCCGGTCCCATTCCCGCGGTGATGCTGGCCGCCCTCATGGTCCACGGCGTGTCGCCGGGTCCGCTCCTGATCAAGCAGCAGCCCGAGCTCTTCTGGGGCTTCATCGCGTCCATGTACGTGGGCAACCTGATGCTCCTCGCGCTCAACCTGCCGATGGTGGGCATCTTCGTGAACGTGCTCCGCGTCCCCTACTCGTTCCTCTACCCTTCCATCATCATGTTCTGCGTCGTCGGCGTGTACGCCGTGAACGGCAGCGTGGTGGACGTGTGGATCGCGCTCATCATGGGCGCGCTCGGCTATATTCTGAGAAAGCTCGGCTTCGAGACGGCGCCCATCGTGCTCGGCGCCATCCTCGCGCCGATGATCGAGCTCGCGTTGAGACAATCCCTCGCGATGTCGGACGGCCAGTACGCGATCTTCGTCTCGCGGCCGATCTCCGGCACGCTCCTGGCTTTCGGCGCCGCCCTGCTGCTCCTCAACCTGGTCTCGTGGATGGTGCGCGGGCCAGACTGGCGCCGGCGCATCCCGCTCGACGAAAAGGGAGAAAACCTATGACTCGACTCCGACCCATCCTGTCCGTGCTTGCCGTCTTCGTCCTCGTCGCGGGCGCGCCGATTCAACCGGCCGCGGCGCAGGAGCCCTACCCCTCGCGGCCGATCAGCCTCGTCGTGCCGTTCCCACCGGGCGGCGTGGCGGACCTCACGGCACGTCCCGTGGCGGCGGCAATGGAGAAGGCGCTGAAGCAGCCCGTCGGCGTGGTCAACAAGACGGGGGCGGCCGGCGCCGTGGGGATGCAGTTCGTCGCCACGAGCAAGCCCGACGGCTACACCCTGCTCCTGGCACTCTCCAGCATCTCGATCATCCCCGAGGCCGACAAGCTCTTCGGCCGCCCGCCCGCCTTCACGGTGGACCAGTTCGCGCCGGTGGCGCTGATCTCGGCCGACCCGACGATCCTCGTCGTGCGCGCCGAGAGCCCGTGGAAGACGGCCCGGGAGTTCATCGAGGACGCGAAGAAGCGGCCGAACCAGATCTCGTACAGCTCGTCGGGGATCTACGGGACGCTCCACATGGCGATGGAGCTCCTCTCCCACGCGGCGGGGATCAAGCTGCGGCACGTGCCCTACGGCGGCGCCGGCCCCGCGCTGACCGCGCTGCTCGGCGGCCACGTGGACGCCCTCGCCTCGGGACCCTCGGTAGTCCTGCCGCAGATCAAGGCGGGGAAGCTCCGCGCGCTCGCCGGCTGGGGCGACAAGCGCGTGGCCGCGCTGCCCGACCTCCCGACCTTCAAGGAGCTGGGCTACCCGGAAGCCGAGTTCTATATCTGGGCGGGGCTCTTCGCGCCCAAGGGCACGCCTGAGCCAGTCCTACGGACTCTTCGCGAGGCGGCGCGCGCGGGAGTGGCCGATCCCGACTTCAAGTCGGCCATGGACAAGCTCGAGACCCCGATCGCCTTCAAGCAGGGCGCGGAGTTCCAGAAGTTCTTCGAGGCCGACGCGCACCGGCTCGCCGAAGGTGTCCGCAAGGTCGGCCGCGTCGAGCAGAAATGAAGAGACGGGTTATGGTGCCAGGCTCGCGTCCGATACCTCGACTCCAGAACCGATTGGGGGGATCCATGCTCGGCGATCGCATCACGGCGTTGGGTGTGCTCCTGGCGGTGGTAGCAGTCCTGCTCGGCGGCTCCACGACGGGCAACGCGCAAACGCGCCCTCTCCCCCCCGGTCATCCGCCCACGGACGGATCCGGCGGGCCTCCCTCCGTTCCCGCGCCGGCTCCCGGTAGCGGCACCGCGAGGCAGGCGCTCACATGGACCTTGCCCTCCGGATGGACGGAAGAAGCGCCATCGTCCTCCATGCGCCGCGCCCAGTACCGCATCCCGGGTCCCGGCGGCACGGCCGAATGCGTGGTCTTCTATTTCGGGCCCGGGCAGGGCGGCGACGCCAAGTCGAACGCGGCCCGCTGGGCGTCTCAGTTCCACCGCGCGGACGGCGGCCCGGTGGGGGACGCCTTGAAAACGCGCGAGATCAAGGTGGGGGACATCGCCGTGGTCCTCGTGGAGGTCACGGGTACCTTTGCTTCCGGCATGCCCGGCGGACCCGCGGGCCCCGAGCGGCCGAACTACATGCTCCTGGGCGCCATCGCCCAGGGCCCCGACGCGAACTGGTTCTTCCGGGCGATGGGACCGCGCGCGACGATCGAGGCCCAGCGGGCGGCCTTCGACGGCCTCATCCGCTCCCTGAGACGCGGCCAGGGATCGTGACGAAGCGGTCGTTCGCCACCCGGCCCTCCCCGCGCCGGGTGGCCTAGTCCGCCAGGTCCGCGAAGAGCGCGGTACTCAGGTAGCGCTCGCCGAACGAGGGGATGATCACGACGATGAGCTTCCCCGCGCTCTCGCTCCGGCGCCCGACTTCCACGGCGGCCCAGATGGCCGCGCCGGACGAGGGGCCGACGAGGAGGCCTTCTTCGCGCGCCGAGCGGCGGGCCGTCGCGAAGGCGTCGTCGTTCTTCACCCGGACGACCTCGTCGTAGATCTTCGTGTTGAGCACGTCGGGGACGAAGCCCGCGCCGATGCCCTGGATGGGGTGCGGGCCCTTCTGCCCTCCGGACAGGACCGGAGATGCGTCGGGCTCCACCGCCACGCACCTGAACGCGGGCTTGCGCGCCTTGAGGACCTCTCCAACCCCGGTGATGGTCCCCCCGGTGCCGATGCCCGCCACCAGGATGTCCGCCTTGCCGTCGGTGTCGCGCCAGATCTCCTCCGCCGTCGTCTTGCGGTGGATCTCGGGGTTCGCCGGGTTCGTGAACTGCTGGGGGATGAAGTAGCGCGGGTCGGTCGCCGCCAGGTCCTCGGTCCGCTTGATGCACCCGGCCATGCCCTCGATTCCCGGCGTCAGGATCAGCTCGGCGCCGTACGCCTTGAGAATCAACCTCCGCTCCCTGCTCATAGTATCCGGCATGGTCAGCACCAGCTTGTAGCCGCGGGCCGCGCAGACGAACGCCAAGCCGATGCCCGTGTTGCCGCTGGTCGGCTCGAGGATGATCGTGTCGGGCTTGATCTTGCCCGCCTTCTCTGCGGCGTCCAGCATGGACACGCCGATCCTGTCCTTGACGCTGTGGGCCGGGCTGTAGAACTCGAGCTTGGCCACCACCTCGGCCCGGCAGCCCTCCGTCAGGCGCCGCAGCCGGACCAGGGGTGTGTTGCCCACGAGCTCGGTGACATCATTCGCGATTCGCACGGATCTCCTCCTCTTGGCTCACGTGCCGCCCAAGGCCGCAGAAGCCGCTATGGTAACTCAACGGAACCGGAAGCCCGGCCTACGCCGCGAGCCACCGGAGCGCGAACCCGCCGCCCGCGTCCCGCACGTGGCCGCCGTGAGGCGCGGGGAAGTGCGCGGGCAGCAGGAGCGCCCCGCGCTCACAGCAGGTCTCGAGCAGCCGGCGGCGGGATGCGGCGGAGGCGGCCGGATCGATGCACGCGACGGTGCTCCAGTCCGGGCGATACACTTGGATCGGATGGTGGACCACGTCGCCCGCGAACACCGCCTCGGAGCCGTTCGACGCGAGCCGGATGTGGACGTTGCCGGGCGTGTGCCCGGGCGCGAGCTCGACGTGGAACGTGCCGTCCACCTCGTGTCCGTCCTCGATCATGTCGGCGCGCCCCGCCTCCACGATGGGCAGCACGCTGTCGTTGAACGCGTTGCGGCGGATGGGGCTCGGGTCAGGGTGCGCCGTCCAGTGCTCGTATTCTATTCGCGAAAAGAGGTAGCGGGCTCTCGGGAACGTCGGAACCCAGCGGCCGTCCTCGAGCACGGTGTTCCACCCGATGTGATCGGCGTGCATGTGCGTGCACATCACGTAGTCGACATCCTCCGGCGACGTGCCCGACGCCCGCAGGCGCTCGAGGAAAGGGGTGTTCAGCCGGTGCCAGTGGGCGCGCGGCATCCGGTCCTTGCCGTTGCCGATGCAGGCGTCGATGAGCACGGTGTGGCGCCCGGTTTTCACGATCCAGCTGTGCATGCTGAACACGAGGGCCCCGCGCTCGGCAATGTAATAGCGAGGCGCGAGCCAGGACATGTGCGGGCGCAGCGCCTCCGGGTCGAAGGCGGGAAAGAAGCCCTCGGCGGTGAAGCTCGTGTCCACCGTCTCCTCGATGCGGTCGAGGACCGCGCCGCCGACCGTGAGCCTGTCCATTGGAGTCCTCCCTGTCAATCCGTGATCCGTCCGCCCAGCCGCGGCCAGATTCTACGCGAACCGCCCCCGCCGCTTCACATTCGTTTACACTCGCCACATACGGCCTTCACACGCCCGCGGCACGCTTGGGTTCGAGCAGGCCCGAACAGATGCGGGGGCCTGCGATGCAATTTCACGATGAGGAGGGACGTCATGCGAACGACAGGGATGCTCGTAGGGTTGGCGTTGATGCTCGGGCTGACCATGCCAGTGGGGGCGGAGCCACCCGACATGGCGCCGGCAGCTTCAGAGACGGTGCAAGCCGCCCCAGAGATGCTGCAGGCGGACTATGACGGAATGGGCAGCGGGGGGAACCGTCCAGGGATGCAGGCCCCGGGACGCCCCGGCGGGTGGCAGCGTAGCTTCGGGCACCGCCACGATCACCGCAGGCCCTCCTTCGTCGGCATGGTCCTGATGAACCGGCAGGAGCTCGGATTGACGACTCAGCAGGTGGACTCGTTTCGGAAGCTCGGGATGGATTCCCGGCGCGCCGCGATCCGGCGCCACGCAGATCTGCAAATTGCCAAGCTCGACCTCATGAGCCTGCGCTGGAGCGATCCCGTGGACATGGGGAAAATCGAGGCCAAGGTGCGCGAGATCGAGAAGTTCAAGGGTGACGGGCGTATCGCCGCCATCCGCACCGCCGAGGCCGCCAAGGCGCAGCTCACGTCCGAGCAGCGCGAGAAGCTGAAGAGCCTCCGGCCGACGCGGGGGGGACAGCGCGGAGGCTCTGGGGAGGGCGGCGCGGAAGACGCGGCCGCATCGGAAGAGGACTCGTAGGCCGCGGCAGCCGGCGTCGGCATGAGCGCTCACCAAGGGGGCTCGCCGACGCCGGCTGAGCTTAATGCGGATTCGTGACGGAACGCAACCGTTCCAGGCTGTGCGGGACAAGGTACTGAATGGTAACCCTGTTGTAGGCGTTCCACAGAAACTGCCGCGCATGAAACCGAGGCGACATGAATGCGCGGTCCGCCAAGCCGACGGAGATCGAGCCATCGGGTTGTAAGCTCTCCCACCCAATCCTGTGCTCGGAGCCCGCTGATACGGCGTTGACCATCACAAGCATGTTGCCTCTTGCTGGCTAGCGCTGCGCTCAGCGGCCGGGCGCGAGCAACGCGAGCCCCGGTCCGCTGCAACCTGAAGTTCGACGCTCGCACGCCACTGTTTCGGTCGAGCCGAAACAAGGGGGCCACCGAGAGTTCGCGATCGCCGCGCCGGCCCCTATTGCATATACTTGACCTCACAGCGATAGGTCTTGTAGTCACCGACAAAAAAGGGCTGAAGCGCAGGTGCAAACTCTTGTCGGTAGAGGTCGCTCTGCTCATACGCCTGCATCTCCGCAGCGCTTTCCCACAAACTTACTGCAAACCCGGTATCCTTATCGTCCGTATCTTGCAAGAGCCACCGCCCGCGAAGCCCCGTGATGTGACGCCCCTTTGCTGCCACCGTGGCGTGATACGTTTTCTCAAAGTCATCCCATGAGCCGGGCCGGAGTTTTCCCCACGTAATCCGCATGATCATGCCCGTTCCTCCTGCTGGGTGTTCGCTTTAGAGTGCCGATCTGTGATGAACCAGAAGGTCCACACGGCAAGGTCGTGATCGCTCCTGGCAAGGCGAGCAGCGCGAAAAATGTTCCTCCTCCCTCACCGATCTTCCTCCTGCGTCGAAGCGACCCGGACAAGACCTGAACGGTTCATCGCCGTCGAACGCCGGCGGTCAGCGGCTGGAGTACGAGCATCGCAAGCACCCGGTCCGCTGCACTGCGATGTTCGGCGCACCGTACCACGACTAACACCCATATGCGCTTGCGCCTCAGTCGCGCTCTGGACAAGTCGCAGCGTCATGCCGAGGTCTGCCTGAGGTCGGCGGCCACAGCGAACAGCGACCACTCGCCTGGTACTCCCTTCAACGGATGGCGGCCCCGGTCTTCAAAACGAATGCCGGACCCGGCAACCAAGTCCCTGACGGTGCTCGATACCAGCACTTCGCTTGGGCCTGCCTGACCCGCGATCCGTGCCCCGGTGTGGACAGCGATGCCCCCGACCTTGTCGCCGATGACCTCGCACTCGCCCGAATGGATTCCCACGCGAACGGCGATCCCCAGCACGCCGACCTCGTCGGCGATCGTCCTGGCACAGCGAATGGCGCGCGCGGGGCCGTCGAAGGTCGCGAACAGTCCGTCGCCGGCCGTGTCGATCTCCCGCCCTCGAAAGCGCGCGAGTTGGCGCCGCGCAATCGCGTAGTAGCGGTCCAGAACGTCACGCCACCGTCGATCACCCAGCCGCGTCGCGTGCTCTGTGGAGCTCACTATGTCGACGAACATGACGGTCGCGAGCACCCGGTCGGGCTCCCGCGCCTCGGGAACTCCAGTCAGAAATTCCTGGATTTCCGAGAGCAGGGGATCCATGTCCTCGGCGAAGAACAGATGATCAACCCCCGACAGCTCGACGAACTTCGCGCCGGGAACGCGCTCCGCCAGGTAGCGCCCGTGCTCCGGCCCTGTGAAGGGATCGCCGGCGCGGTGCAGGACGAGTACAGGCACCGTGATCGCGGGCAGAACTGAACGCGCGTCTGTTTCAAATGCGCTCCGGAGAAGCGTCACCGCCGCGCCGGGGCTGGCTGCCAGGCGTTGGTACCGGGCCCACCAGCTCTTCATCGACGCGTTGTCGGCCTGGCTGGCCACCAGAGCCTCAAACGCCACGCCCTTGCCCCATCCCTCTTCGATCGCCTGCAGCAGTCCCTGGGCTTGCTCCGCCGGGATCCCTTGAGGGTAATCAGGCGCGTGCGCGAGCCGCGCATAGGAGTTGAGAAGCACCAGTGCCGTGGTTCGCGATGGATACGTCGCCGCGAACAGCAAGCTCAGTGCGCCCGCCTCCGAGGTTCCCAAAAAGGCGGCCCGTGTTGATCCGACGGCGTCCAATACAGCGCGAACGTCGTCCATCCGCTCTTCCAGGGTGGGCAACCGATCCAATGGGACCGGGTCCGAGAGCCCCGTTCCCCGCTTGTCCAGCAAGATGAGGCGACTGAAGGACGCGAGGCGGTCCAGGAACCGCGCCACGCGGGGCTCTTCCCACATGTGCTCAATGTGCGATATCCACCCGTGCATGAAGACGAGGTCAAGAGGCCCTGTGCCAATTGCTTGATATGCGATGTGGTAGTCGCCGCTCTTCGCGTACTTCGTCTCTGGGAAAGTCGTCATGGCAGCCTCCAGACCATCTATGGCCGACTACAGCAATTCGCTGGCGTCATCGGTTCCGTGCGCCGAACGTCGGCGATCAGTGGCGACGCGAAGCGTCGCCCGCTGCATCGGCTTGTTGGGCAGCCTTCTCTGCCAGCCGCTGCAGAAAAGGGTCCGAGTACTGATGCGCCCTGAGCCACTGGGCCAGTTCGTCGTAGCTCATGTCGGCCACCTCTGCGCTGATCCTGTCCCGAATCTGGCGCATGCTCTGGACGCAATCGAAAGTCTTTGAAGACGGTTTACTCATCGCCTGGGACCTCCCGGGGAGTTCGAATCTCAAGGAGAGGATATCCTTTCTTGAGGTTGACGGCGTTGTACGCATGGATTCGCTTCAGGTTGACGATGTGCTTGAAGTTCCAACTGACGAGGACGTCCACTCGAGCCACGGTGGCGAGGGCGATGTGCAGGGCATCCGCTCGCATGCGTGGGCCGATAGCTCCGTCCTTGATGTAGGCTGCCGCGAGCTCCTCCGCCTCTGGGGACAGCGAGAGGAGCTGGATGTACGCCTGCGGCACTCGCCCGACGACTATCCTGACCCCCTCGGGAGCGGTCTCAAGTTCGCGCAAAGTGAGCTCGGACAGCACAAGAGTCAGCTCTCCACCCACGAATGCCTCAAGCAAACGGCGAGAGGGCTCGCGGAAGTCGTCGTCTTCGCAGCCGCCCAGCACGGAGGTGTCCGTGTAGATCCGAGGCTTCATGGTCGCATTCTACTCGCAGTCAGGATGACGCACTCGACCCGTTCTCCATCGTCAGTGCCTTCGTCTGCCTAACGTCTTGTTGAGCCGCGCGCGGCTTTATGCGCGTCCGCTCGAACTAAAGTTAGGCTGGATGCGTGATTGCAAAACCTGACACCGCGCTCGCACCCGACCCCCGCTCCCCGTGCATCAGCGCTTGATGTCGCCGGCATACAGGCGTTGGATGAACCCGCTTTGTTCCAGTTCATCGATGAAGGACGAATCCACAATGTCCGACTCTTGCAGCTTTTGCGCAGCCGGATATTTCTTGGAAAATGTATCCCTTACGGACTGCAACCCTCCCGCCAACGCCACTCGTGGGGCTTGTGGAAACAACGGTACGTAGGATTTGTGCAAGTCTTCCACGACTTTCCGGTCACTGATATTCAGGAACCGTTGCAGCACAGGGACAAACACATCGGGTTGGGTCTTAAAAGCGTGAATGGTTTCGACGTACCCTCGCACCGTGCGCATCACGAGGTCGCGGTTCGAGGCAATCAATTTTCGCGTGGTGGCCAAAACAGATGGGACGTCGGCTCCAAAGCCAGCCGATTCAAAAACGTTCCAGCCAGATTGCCTC
This sequence comes from Candidatus Methylomirabilota bacterium, assembly GCA_035936835.1. Classification (NCBI taxonomy): domain Bacteria; phylum Methylomirabilota (SeqCode); species Candidatus Methylomirabilota bacterium. The sequence goes on from DASYVT010000071.1 coordinate 11,764, forward strand.
TCACCGGAAAAGCGCATGTGAATGGGTAGGACACCGGCATCGATGTCTCCTTTAGCCAGGGCCGTGTAGATGTTCTGGAACGTGCCCAACCCCACATAGGTCGCCGTGACACCCGCTTTCTCCACCGTGAGGCGAGTTCTCACTCCGGTTTGCCCGGAGTAGGCATCCGAGAGTACGCCCACCCGCTTCCCGGCGAGATGGCCGAGAGTTGTCAGCTCGCGCCTCGACGCGACGAATTCGGATACATGTGAAAGAGTGTTCCTGAGCAGAGCGACCACGTCGCCGCTGTTGAGACAATTCTCCGCAACCGGAAGGGTGCCGGTGTGACAAAATTCCCAATCGCCGCGCATCAGTCCTGCGGCCGCCTCGGGGCCACCTATTTCGATGGCCGGGAAGCTCACATCCAGTCCCTGCTTCTTGAATATGCCGACTTCGGCGCCCA
>DASYVT010000072.1 GCA_035936835.1 Candidatus Methylomirabilota bacterium
GCCCTTGGGCGGGTACTGGCCGTAATCCGCGACGATCTGCGCCTCCTCGCGGGTCTTGACGTTGGGGGCGACGAAGCCCCAGGCGCCCGCGTCCAGGATGCGCTTGATGCCGAGCTCGCTCACCTCGGGGATGCGCGCGAGCGGCGCCACGGGATAGCGGCCGATGGCCTGGAACATGCCGGTCATGGTCAAGAGATCGATCGGGTTGTGCTCCGTGTCCACGGTCAGCCAGTCCCAGCCCTGCGCCGCCAGCGACTCGGCGACGATCGCGTCTCCGAGCGCCAGCCACACGCCCACCACCGGCTTACCCGCCTTGAGCTTCCGCTTCACGTCGTTCGTTAGCATCGAGTCTCCTTAGGCGAACTTGAGGGATTGCTCGCGCCGGTACGCCCGGATCGTGAGCGCCATAAAGAGCGCGGTGTAGCCGGCGAGCCAGGCGAGGCTCGTGAGGAGGGGTTCGGACGGGACGCCGACCGCGCTCCACGCGAGCTGACCGTAGTGGTAGGTCGGCAGGTACGGGGCGATCCGCTGGACGAAGCCGGGGAGCCGGTCGAGCGGCATGAACAGGCCCGAGGCGAACGACAGCGGGAGGAAGATCAGGTTCGCCAGCGCGGGCGCCAGGGTGGGACCTGAGCTGTAGCCTATCGCGAAGCCCAGCGCGATGAAGGGCAGCGATCCCGCGAGGAGCCGCACGGAGACGTTGATCCAGACCGTGAGGTCCTGCCGGACACCACCGACGATGATGCCGTAGATGATCAGGACCACGACGGACAGCAGGGAGAACGCGAGCGCGTTCAGCACCTTTGCCAGAATGGCGATCGCCGGCGGCAGCGGGGTCGCGCGCATCAGCAAATCGACCTTCATGCCCCGCTCCGTCGCCACGCCGATCCCGAAGCCGTAGACCATCACGCTGCCGACCGCGTAGGCGGCGAACGAGGCGAGGAGATAGGCGCCCACGCTCACGCCGTTCGGAAAGGTGTCGCGCGCGAAGGGCAGCCCGAAGAAGGTGAAGAAGAGCACAGGGAGCGCGAGGTTCGTCAGGCTGAAGGCCGGGGTGCGCCAGCGGATGCGTAGCTCGCCGAGCGTCTGGGCGAGGAGCATCCGGAAGAGCGGGGCCATCAGGCGCGCTCCGGCCGGCGGGTGAGGCTCAGGAAGGCTTCTTCGAGGTCGGCGCCCGCGACTTCGAGATCCTGGATTTCGATGCCGCGCTCGAACAGCGCGCGCAAGACCGTTTCGGGCTCGTTGGTCAGGAAGCGCACGCGGCTGTCTGAAACCTCTAGTGCAGAGACCGCGAGGCCGCCGAAGGTGTCGGCGTGCAGCGGGCGCGCCACCGCGAAGCTGACGCGCTTCCCCGCGACCTTGGACATCAGCTCCCGCGGGGTGGCGTCGGCGATGACCCGACCGTGGTCGACGACGACGATGCGACGGGCGAGCTCTTCGGCTTCCCGGAGATAGTGGGTCGTGAACACGACCGTCTTGCCGACGGCCGCGAGGGCCTGGATGCTCGCGACGAAGGCGCGGCGGGCTTCGACGTCCATCCCGACGGTGGGCTCGTCAAGGAAGAGGATTTCGGGATTGCCGCAGATGGCCAGGGCGAAGTAGAGGCGCTGGCGCTGGCCCCCCGAGAGCGTGGCGACGCGGGCGTCCGTCTTGTCCGTGAGGCCGGCCATGGCGACGGCCTGGTCGGCGGGCAGGGGAGAGGGGTAGTAGGTGCCGAAGAGCGCGACCAGCTCGCGCACGGTCAGGACTCCGGTGGTGCCCGGCTCCTGCAGCATGACGCCGGCGCGGCTCCGGGCGCGCCGATCCGTCGGGGGCAGGCCGAAGAGCCGGACCTGGCCTCCCGTCGGCTGGCGCAGCCCCAGCATGAGGCTGATGGAGGTGGTCTTGCCCGCGCCGTTCGGGCCGAGCATGGCCACGATCTCGCCCGGCTCTATGGCCAAGCTGACGCCCCGCAGGGCCTCGACCTGCCCATAGCGCTTACTCGCCGCGATCAGCTCGACCACAGGGCTCATGAGCGGATTCCTTACGAACGAGGCCGTGTCTCGTTGGCCAGCGGTTGACGGGACTTGACGCCCGGTCCACCATCGTGCCCGATGGAGTTACGAGGCGCAACACTCATGTTCCTAGTGCCCCGATCCTGACATGCTCTACCGCTGGATGGCGGACCTGGTGCTCGTCGCACACCTGGCGTTCGTGGCGTTCGTGGCGCTCGGCGGGCT